>CACWOA010000053.1 GCA_902762395.1 uncultured Ruminococcus sp. | reverse complement strand
TACGATGACACGATGACACGATGACACGATGACACGAAAAGAGGAGCTGTGAAATGAAAGAAAACGAGAGAATCGTGAAGATCGAGCCGCCGGATGACGGCAGACTCAAAATGTGGGTGGAACGGCTCAAAGCCGTTTACGGCGATCTGCTGCAGGTGTCGGTGATCGGCGACAGCCTTCTCGGACGCGGCATATGCGCGCTGCATATGGGAAGCGGGAGCCGGAAGGTGCTGTATTGCGGCGGCGTACATGGCAGGGAATGGATTACCACCCTTCTCATGATGTATTTTGCCGAGGAGCTGCTGCACGCCTGCCGTGAAGGGCAGAGAATATGCGAGATGGATATCGGCAAAATGCTGTGTTCGGGCGGACTGACGATCATCCCGGCGCTCAATCCCGACGGCATCGAGATTGCCATCAACGGCGGCGACTGTCCCGGATTGCAGGATTATCTGAGCGCCGATCTTTTAAAAAGCTGCCGCAGCCGCGACTTTTGCCGCCGTTGGAAATCCAACGCGAGAGGGGTGGATATCAACCGCAACTTTGACGCGGGATGGGATGAAATGCGGTGCGCTGCCATGAACGGCGGCATTTGCGGACCATCCGCCGGCGGCTGGACGGGAGAATATCCCGAAAGCGAACCGGAAACCCGCGCGGTGGTGCGGCTTTGTGACGCGGTGCGGTTTCGCCATGTGATTGCGTTTCATTCACAGGGTGAGGAGATATATTGGAATTACCGCGGCTTTACCCCGCCAAAAGCCCACCTGATGGCGCGGGTGTTGTCGGTATCCTCCGGCTATGCCCTGCGCCAGCCGCAGGATGACGCGGCTGCGGCGGGACTCAAGGACTGGTTTATGGAAAAATACCATGCCCCCGCCTTTACGGTGGAGATCGGCAGCGGCGAATGTCCCATTCCTCTGAGCTGCTTCCGTTTTCTCTACAGCCGGCTGCGCGAGATGCTGGTCTTAGGCGCTGCCATATGACATATACCCGGAAAATGCAAAATTCCTCATTCTTAGTATAGCATACTTCTGCACAAAGAGCAACTGCCTATTTTTTTATAAAAAATGCTGTTGTATTTATTTTTGTATGTGGTATAATGAAAGACAGGCAGTTTGCCGCACGGTCAGTCAATGGATGTTTTTGACAAGAAAAATTACGAATTGTATATTATATAGGAAATATAACAATAATTACGAGGTGCAGGGGAATGAAGGAAATGCCTTCGGTGACGGTGGAAGTCGGCGGTTTTTCGGCGGAGGCGACGCTGATGGGCGGACAGAGTTT
The DNA here is from genome assembly GCA_902762395.1 of uncultured Ruminococcus sp. Lineage (GTDB taxonomy): Bacteria > Bacillota > Clostridia > Oscillospirales > Acutalibacteraceae > RUG762. Next base: position 8,363 of record CACWOA010000053.1, on the reverse strand, counting down.
TCGCTGGACACAAAGGAACGGCGTACTGTGCGGCACCGCCTTCGGACGGTATGTGGAAATGCGGCAGGAGGGCGGCTTGCTCACCCTGTGGGGGCCCGACAGGGAGGAATTTGACCGCCTGTGGCGCGGGTATCTTGATCTCGACCGCGATTACGAAGCCATCCGGCGCGAAGTGACCGGCATAGAGCCGCGTCTGGGCGAATGTGCGGACTATGCGGGGGGAATTCATATTCTGGCGCAGGAGCCGTGGGAGGCGCTCTGCTCCTTTGTGATTTCCCAAAACAACAATATCCCCCGCATCCGGGGGATTGTCGGGCGGCTTTGCCGGCGTTACGGCACGCCCGCGCTGCGGGGCGAAAGGGCGGCGGACGAGGCGGAGCAATACGCCTTTCCCACACCGGAAGCGCTGGCGGATGTGTCCGAGCAGACCTTCCGGGAGATGGGCTGCGGTTATCGCGCGGCTTATCTGACGGAGCTGTCCCGCGCCGCGGCGGAGGGACGCATCCCTTTTGACGCTATCAAAAAAGCCCCGATTGACGAGGCGAGAAGGCGGCTGCGCCAGTTGAAAGGCGTAGGTCCCAAGGTCGCGGAATGCGCGCTGCTGTACGGATTCGGACGGCTGGAATGCTTTCCGGTGGATGTGTGGGTACGCCGTGCGCTCGAGACGGAATTTACGGGCGGCACGGCGCTGATCGGTAGCGAATTTGCGGGGGTGGCGCAGCAGTACATCTTTGAGTATATCCGACAACACCCGCCGGGGCGGAATTGATTAGCGATTAGCCGATAGCCGTTATATGTAATAACCGATTAATACATAACAGGCAGACATAAACCGCCGGGAACGAAGAGAACGGGAAAAGAGGAAACTATTTCTTAAAAACCTCGTTTTCTCCGTCGGGATTGGTGAGTGTGAGATGGTTCTTGTCCTTGTCGGTGACGCTTGCGACGATCTTGTATTTGTCGCCGTTTTTATCGGTCAGCGTCATCACGATGTTGCCATCCTCATCGGTTTCCCATTTGCCGTCAATGCGGAAGCTGCCGTAGGTGATACGCACCTTGCTGCCGGAAAACCTGATTTTGGTGTCGGGATCCTTCTGAGAGCGCCATGTGCCGTCGAGATCGGAGCCGCAGGCGCAAAGCAGCGCAAGGGTCGTCAGCAGTCCCAAAAGAAAGAGGGCGATTTTGTGGGGCGCACGTTTCATAATGCATTACCGTCCTTTTGGAAGATTGATATTATAATAGTATGAACCGTTGGCTTTGTCAATGACAGAAGATTGAACAATACATGAAAATAAATGAAGCAACGAAACAGCACCGACAGGGAGGAATCTCACATGAACAGAAAAAAACCGCAGCTCAGTATGCATCTGAACAAAAACGAATCCGCGCTCGACGTTCTGATCCGGGCGGATATGGAAGAATGTGACGTCAGCGGCTTCTTGTTTTCCGATGAGACGGTCGAGCATCTCAATATTTCCGATGTGGAGATTGCGGGCTGCATTTTTATCAACTGCCGTTTTTACGACTGCGTTTTTGAAGGGGTCAGCTTCAGCAACTGCGTTTTCAAAAACTGCGACCTTTCCTTTATGAACATGACGCAGGGGGCGGTTTCCTGCACGGAAATCATCGAGAGCAATATTTCGGGGCTGAATCTGACATTTGGCGTGATGAATCATGTGCTGGTCAAATCCACCGCCTGCCGTTATGTGAATTTTTCGGAGCTGCGGATGATGGAAACGAGCTTTGTAGGCTGCGATCTGACCTCCGGCAACATTGACCGGGCGCGTCTGAAGGAGACGCAGTTTGTGCAGTGCGACCTGACGGGGGCGGATTTTTCGCATTCCTCGCTGAGGGGAATGGATCTGCGCGGCAACCGGATTGACAAAATTGTCTTTCTCGGCGGCGAGCTGGAAGGAACCACCATCGACTACGGACAGGCAATCGCGCTGGTAAAGCTGCTGGGGATTGATGTGGTGGATAACCGCGGCGTGGGCGGCGCGTTTTGAAGCAGGGAGTGAAACAGGATGAATCACAAGTCCGGACAGACAGAGAAAATATTCCGCAACGTCAGCATGGTGATGATCGCCGTGCTGGTGGCGGTGAATTTTTTGGTTTCCTTCCGCATGGGGTCGGGCGATATTATTCATGGGGGCGCGACGGATGCCGCGCATGACGCGGCTCCTCTTGTCAGCGATGCTGACAAGGGGGACGATACGCCGTCGGAGGGCGAAGAAAAGCCCCCCGGAGTGAGTGAGGTATCCAGGGCGAGAATTTCGATGACGGGGGACGTCATCGGTCACACGGCATTGCTGAAAACGGCGTATCTTTCCAAAAACAAATACAATTTTGATTTTATCTACACGCATCTCAAGCGCTATGTGTCCTCATCGGATTACGCGGTGACCAATCTCGAAACCACGCTGGGCGGTTCCAATTACGGCGGCTATCCCGCCTTCAATTCACCTGACAGTCTGGTAGACGCCATCATCGGCGCGGGATTTGATATGCTGCTGACCGCCAACAATCACGCCAATGACACGAGCTACAAGGGAATGCTCAGAACGGCACAGGTGCTGAACAAGAAAGGCATTGACTTTATCGGCACGGTGGAGCACGAGGAGGACAAGCGGTATATCGTGCGTGAAGTCAACGGCATCAAGATCGGCATGATTTGCTACACCTACGAGGGCAGAGCGCGGGACAGCAAAGGCTACAAATATTTAAACGGCATTATGGAAAAGCGGACGGCCAGACTTATCAATACTTTCAATGTACGCAATCTTGACGAATTTTACAAGGAGTTTGGCGAGCGGATGGACGCGATGAAAGCCGAAGGCGCCCAGGTGATTGTAGCGTATATGCACTGGGGCAAGGAGTACGCCCTTGAGCCTAACGGCGATCAAAGGAACATGGCGCAGAAACTGTGCGATATGGGCGTGGATGTGATTGTGGGGGGACATCCTCATGTGGTGCAGCCCATGCAGTTGCTTACCGGCACCACCGACAGCACGCATCGGACGGTGTGCATTTATTCTGTCGGCAATTCCGTTTCCAACCAGCGCAAGGAGATAATGAAGCTGAAAACGGGTCACACCGAGGACGGCGTGTATTTCAGCTTTACCCTCAGCCAATACAGCAACGGCAGGGTGATCGTGTCGGATGTGGATGTGCTGCCGACATGGGTCAATGTTTACCGCAACAAAAAAACAGGTCGCGACGTTTATGAGATCATTCCCCTCGATAAGTCGGCGGCGGATTGGAAAAAGGCTTTTTCCCTCAGCGACAAGAGCGCCGAAGACGCGGAAAAATCCTATGACCGCACGATGAAGATTGTGGGTGCGGGACTGGAAGCCTGCCGGAAAAGCTGCCGTGCCGCGGCGGACGCCATTGTCAGCGGCAGCGATCTTTCCTAAAACGGGATAAAGAAACGCCGTGCAAGGTCATTTTTTTACGGCTTTGCGCGGCGCTTCGTATTTTATTCAAAAGTCATCCGGCAGATAAAGGACTGTTTGCCGGTCGCGTTGTTGACGCCGTCGATGAGAAGCGCTCCCTGTGTCACGCAGGGCGCACTGCGACGCATGGTGAAGGTGTCGCCAAGGCGCAGTTCCGATTTATAGACAATATCCATCCGGCGCAGCGTGTCGAGACGGCGCAGTTCGTCCGAAGTGAGTGTGTCATAGGCGAATTCGCTGTAGCGGCAATTGTTGGTGTGTCCGAGACAGTCGATGTGGCTGGGGTAGATTTTGCGGCGGTCGCAGGGCTGCATATCGCCGTTCGGGTGCAGCTTATGGGAGGCTTCCATGACAAACTGCGGATACGGCTGTCCGATAGAGAGGGGCAGCTTGTCGGGGCGGACGATCCTGCGCGTGTCGGTATCCATCAGCACCGAGAAGGTGACGGCGTGAAAGAGCGGCGTGCCGTCGGTGCCGGTGAAGGAAAAGTCGCGTCGGAAGGTCAGCCGTTCCTGCTCCGAGTGCCAGGTGCGTCCGATGACGGTCGGCTGCCCTTCGATGGGTTGGACGATTTCAAATGAGGAGGAAATCATCACCCACGACAGATGATAGGGGGCGAGATCGTCCACATTCAGATGAAACTGCCGCAGATGCCGCTCCGCGATTTCACAGATCAGGGTCTGGTAGCCGCAGGGCTTCATGCGTCCGTCGCCGTTGAGCATATCCATACTCACGTCGTAGGAATAAGACCGCTCGGTTTCGTTGTTCAATGTCATGTGCGCCACATTCTTTCGGTAGATTTTGATACATTATACCAGCCAAAAGGAAGTTTGTCAAATCGGCTGCGTCGCTGTGAAATAACGAATATTATAATTTATTGTTGAAATTCTCTGTCGCATCCTGTATAATAAAAAATATATTCAAGATTTGTTATGTATGAGGAGTGTATTCCAATGATCGAAGCACTGCAAACCTTTTTTCAGGAAAATTTTCCCCCGGAGCTGGCGGTCTTTTTAATCTCGATGATTCCGCTGGTGGAATGCAGAGGCGCCATTCCGTTCGGCATCGTGGCGCTTCAGATGCCGCTGTGGAAGGTGCTGCCCCTTTCCATCGCTGGCAATATCCTTCCTGTGCCGTTCATCCTGCTGCTCATCCGCCCTGTGACCGACTGGTTCAAAAAGACCAGACTGCTCAGCCCGCTGGCGCACTGGATCGAGGACAAGGCGGACAAGAAAAAGGACAAGGTACTCAAATACAGCAAGTGGGGACTCTTCTTTTTTGTCGCCGTTCCCATTCCCGGCACGGGCGCGTGGACAGGCGCTCTGATCGCCGCGCTGCTTGATATGCGCATCAAGAACGCTTTCGTTACCATCCTGTTTGGCATGATCTGTGCCGCGCTGATTATGACGCTCGGCTCCACACTGGCGGACGCCATCATCAGCGGGGAAATCTGGACATATATTGACATGGCGAAGGATAGCATTCTCTCTCTCGTGGGCGGACAGGCTGCGTGAGCGATTCCCCGGGGCTTCCGTGGAATGCCGGGGCTTCCGTGGAATGCCGGAGCTTCCGTGGAATGCCGTGACAATCTGTAAAAAGCGGGTGTTTTTATGAAGAAACTCATCAGGGGCGTGCTGGGCTGGCTGGCCAGTGTCGCCGTTGTTTTCAACCGTATGTTCAACAAGGGCGACGCTGCCGCCAATCCCGCGGGCAAAGGCACCGGCAATGAGGCGCGCCCCCGCCGGAGACTGGTGGACGGTGTGGACGCGGACAGATTCACGCGGCTCTGCGTGGTGCTGGCGATCGGCTTTGTCAGCCTGCTGGGAGCGGTGCTGATCGCGGTGTCGCTGCATTCGGGCGGCAGACGCATTCCCTTGGCGGAAGAGGACGCCGGCAGTGCGGCGCCATCGGGTCGCCTGACGATTTCTTTTGGCGGCAATATCATGCCGTCGCAGGACATGGTGGACGCGGCGCTTACCGACAGCGGCTACCAGTTTCACAACGCGCTGTCGGAGCTTTCCGAAGTGATGGCGGCGGATATCACCGTGGCGGGACTCTGCGGGCAGGTGGACGCCTACGGCAAGGAAAAGAACGCGGGCGGCTTTGATCGCAATAAAAACTACCCTGACGCGCTGGCTTCGGCTGTGTCCGAGCTGGGCGTGCAGCATATTTTCGGCGCGAACCAGCACGCCTTTGCCAACGGTTATGACGCGATGTGCGCCACCGTGACCAACCTGCATATGCATTCGATGAGCATGATCGGACTGACCACCACCGACCCGCAGAAAATCAATGCCCGCGTGGTGCGGGTGAACGGTGTGAGCGTGGGACTGGCGGGCTACAACTGCGCCGACAGCAAGGATTACGACGCGCTGACCGACGAGCAGAAAACCTACATCGCCCAGACGCTGCCCAATGCCGACGAAATCGCGGAGCGTGCGGCAGGGGATATTGCCAGGCTGAAAAGCAGCGGCGCGGAATTCATCGTGGTGTGTATTACATGGGGCGGTCGGGGAACCGTTGCCAAGAGCGAACTCATGAAGCAGACCGCTCCCAAGCTGGCGCAGGCGGGCGCGGACGTGATCGTGGGCTACGGTCCCTGCGTCACGCTGGACGCGGAGATTCTCACCCGCGAGGAAAACGGCGTGAGCAAGGAGTGTTATGTGTTTTATTCGCTCGGCTGTCTGTTTGGAGACAATACATACAGCGGCAGTCAGAAATCATCCGACACGCAGAAAAATATATCGGAAGAAGAAAAGAAAAAAATATCAAAAATCAACGCCGCCATGAAGCGCAGCATGACGGTGACGCTCAGCGTGGCGCGGGGCAAAAACGGCACGGTGTCGGTGGAAAGCGCCGGGTACAGCCCCATCTATATCATCCGGAACGCCGGACAGGGGGAGGAAAACGCCCATCTGAAATATATGGCGGTGCCGGCGGCAAAGTATGTCTCAGCGGAGGAACGCCCCGCGATTTTTGCGGACGACGCGCAGTGGAAGGGCTGCAAGGAGGCATTCACCGCCATCTGTGCCATTGCCGACAAGACGGACGGCAGACTGGTGCTGCGTCAGTACGACCAGGGCGAGGAAACCGTTTCCGACCCGGCGGACGGAAAAATTTAATTGTAATGACGGTTGCAGTCATCGGTTTTGCGTGATATAATAAGGTATATTTTAGTTTGAAGTGCCGGAGGTACTGCTTTATGAATGTGATTTTTATTTCGCCCAATTACCCCGAAGATCGCTGGAGATATATTCATGCGCTGCGAGGACTCGGCGTGAATGTGCTGGGCATCGGCGACGCGGTGGAGGAGAACTTCCCCCACGGGCTGCAGGGCTGCCTGACCGATTATTACCGCGTGGATGATTTGCACGATTATGACGCGGTGTACCGCGCGGTGTCCTATCTTTCCTATCAGTACGGCAGACCGGACGGCATCGAGTCGCTCAACGACTACTGGGCGACGCTGGAGGCAAGCCTGCGCAGGGATTTCAATGTGGTGGGCTTTGATGTGGATTATGCCCGCCGCGTGTTTGACAAGGCGAGTGTGAACGACGTGGTGCGCGCCGCCGGCGTGAAGCTGCTGGAGCGCGATGAAGAGGGCGGCGCCATACTTCCGAAGAATTCCCGCGTGATTCGCTGCTGCGGCATGGTCAACCGCTACGGCAAGGTGATGGGCGCGGCGGTCTATGAATTTTCCGACCTGCCGGAGCGCATCGCGCAAAAGAAGGAGCTTCTCTCGTTTTTCAGCATTGCGCCCGAGGAATGCGGCACCGAAAGCGAGGACTTCATGGAGACGGCGCTCAAAGTGGTGGACGCGGTGCGTGTGCGGGGCGGCTTTTTTAACCTGACCTTCGCGGTGGGCAGGGAAATTCTGCTGGCGGACGTGTCGTTCCTGCCGCCGGAGGAATATTTTGCCGACGTGATGGCTTGCACGGGCAGCAGCGACGTGTGCCACCTGTGGGCGGCGGACAAGGTGGGCATGAACATGGATTACCACATTCTGCCCGAAACCACGGTCTTTGCGACCCGTCGCTTTGACCGCAGCTACCGTTATTCCCACGACAGAATCATGAGCAAGCTCAAATCCGTCATCCGTCGTTATGGCAGAAGCTATACCGATTTTGACATGACGGGCGACTATTTCTATATTTTCAAGGCGGACAGCGCCGCGAAGGCACGCGAGCTGATTCAGTTTATTCAGGTGGATTACGCGGACGTCAGCCCGATTGCGCAGTTCCCCGCGCTGAAAGCGGTTGACCGCAGAAATCTCAGACAGAGTGCCATCCGGGAGCAGTCCTCGTATGACGCGAGGATGCTTCTCAGCCGTAAGGTGGAGGAGAAGCTGCATCAGAGCAGCGCTTATGAGAAAGCGAAGAAAGAAGCGGGAACGGCGCAGAAGGCGAAAAAGAAAAAGTAAGAAGGAGCAGAAAGAGACAAAATAAAAAAGCGAAGCGCAATTAGCGAGCGAATGCGAGCGTGGGAGTCGAGCTGATGACGGCAAGCGTCATCTCGGACTGGTCCTCCTCGCAGGTCAAGGGCAGCGTATGTCAGCGAAGCTGACAGGGAGTGGGGCAAAGCCACACGAGGTCGGCTATGCCGACCGAGCGGAACGAGCTTGGATTTGCAACGGGGTCGGGCGAATACGGAAAATCTTCCGACAAAATTCGCCCGACTGCGTTTTATATCGGGGGCTGATCTTGCCCGCCTGCCGTCAGAGATGATGCTTGCCGTCATCGGCTGCACCCCAAGGAAATCAATTTTGAAAACCGGGAGAACTCCCTCTGGCACTAAGGAACTGTGCAAAAATAAATCATGCATTTCACTCGATGTAAATCACTTGATGCTGACGGATACCAGATCTGTAGGGGACGGCCTCCGGACGTCCCGGCAAAACGGGGTCATTTCTCT
>CACWOA010000052.1:1839-16171 GCA_902762395.1 uncultured Ruminococcus sp. | reverse complement strand
ACCACTCGCTCGGATTGACAAGGGCAAACGTATCTCCGCCGACGATCAGGCGAAAATCCTCGCAGACCGTTTCTTGAAGTATATGGTCAACACGCAGGCGAAAATAAAGCGTTGCTTTCACCGGCTTGTCTGTCGCTGTTTCTATCGCTTCCATCGGGAGACACACCGACAGACAGTAGTCATGCAGGAAAGCCTCGCTCTTATCCCGAATGATGGCAAATGCGGCGGCGGCTTTAGCGATGTCATTGTCCTCTTTTAATGCAAAATCATCAAAGCAAGTGCCGACAAAAGAAATCCCGTCCAGCGTGAAACCGAGTGTGCCGTTGTCGTCGTCAATGACGATGTCGCAGTCGTGGTTGATGTCCTTGTAATGTGCGTTGTAATGTTTCATCGGATGCTCCTTTTCCTTTATCCGTTTTTCCCAAGGCTTCCCACTCCATTTACTCTGCTACTGATCCGGCGTTTCCTTAACATAAACGATTTTCGCGTCATTGCTTCCTCTTTCAAATACATAAATTCTTTCACATGTGGGACACCGCCAGACATCATATTTCGGCAAAGGAATCATCCATGGCTGAATATGATCGCGATTGCAGATGTTTTCCCACTCCGTATCCGTAAAAACGACCAGATTTACCTCATTGGGCGCCTGTGAATTACTTAAAGCCTGCCCGCATTTACAAGTCATTCTTGCCATCATTTACCTCTCCCAAAATAAAATCGGTTTCCTGTTCTTTCAGGCGTTTTCTGAAATTATCCACGCATTTTTCATATTGTTCGCGGTCGAATGACCAATGCGGATATGCCACCCACAAAACGTCGCTGTCGTCCTGCAAATGCGGTTTGATATAATTCATCATGCGTCGGCGGTTTTCCTCTTCCCAATGGTCGCCAATCCACTGCCGCCATTCTTCGCTGTCAATCCCGGCACAGGCGATATGGCCGCCGTATCTGACCCAGTCTTCGTCGCTGTAGCTTTCATGGTGCAGGATGCCATAGAACCGGATGTCGTCGGTGCAATGCTCTTTGCGCCAAAATCCGACAGCGTCCCAATACACGCGGTTTTGCGTCTTGCGGATTTTCGCCAGCACGACAATGCAGCTCAGGTCGAGATCGTCCTCGCAGACCAGAATGGGGACATTGACGGTGTCCTCGCAGTCGATCAGGTGCCATATCAGATTTTTCTCGGCTGTCACAAGCAGCGCATTGCCCCACGCGGGGTAAAGCCATTTGCAATCGGTTTCGTTCTCGCTTGCCATCCATTCGCTGAGATGTGCGGCAATCGTTTTTCCGTCTACCGTCGGATATTCCTGCTCATACCCCCAAGGTGTCATGACTGATTTTACTTCAATTTGGTTCAACTGAAATCATCTCATTTCCTCTATCCGTTTTCCAATATGATTTCATCTTCAAAATCATCAGGACAACTGACATACAAATCAATATCGAGTTCCGTTCCTGTGTCGCAGCAGAACTGCATTACCTTCAGAGAAGGCGCCAGACAAGGCACGTCCTCATCAAAGCGAACGGTGGGGACTATCTCCAGCGTGAACGCCACGTCGAACTCCCGTTTGATTTCTCTCAAAATCGCCGTTTTTGGCAGAAGCGGCGCGATGGTTTTCATCATCTGATGCTCCACGAGTATGTCATACTCCTTGCAGGTGCCGAATTGCCATGCGGCGAAGTCATAGGCGGTGCCGTTGCTTCGTTTGTTTCCGATTTTGTGGGATGCTTCCGGCGCAAGTCCCAATCGCTTCGATATCACATCCGGGTCAAAATCCCCTTTAATGCAGAAATAGGTGCAGCAGTTCGTATGTTCAGCATGGGTGTATATTTTTTCCAGTTTTTCCAGCTTATCAAGTTTTTCCAGTGGCATTCTGTTGCACACCTCGTTTCATTTCACATTTCACACTTCACATTTCACGTTAAAACAGCATTTCCATCATTTTCTCCGGGTTGTTTAAGAAACGTCTGGTCAATTGAAAATGCTCGGTTTGCTGATACGGCACCGTCCGGATGCTGTCCTCGGTCAGTTCTATCACCTGCGCGTGGGGAAAGGTCATGAGGATGGGGGAATGGGTGGCGATGACGAACTGCGAATGCTTTTGCAGCAATTCGTTCATCAGCACCATCAGCGTCATCTGACGCGACGGGGACAGCGCCGCCTCCGGCTCGTCCAGCAGATAAAGACCGTTGCCGCCAAAGCGGTTTTTGAAAAGCGCAAGAAAGCTCTCGCCATGGGATTGTTCATGCAGTGACACGCCGCCGTAGCTTTCGATCACGGGAGCGCCGAGGGACGGTTCGCTGTCAAGGAGGTCGATGTAGGACGCGACATTGTAAAAACTCTCGGCGCGCAGGAAGAAGCCGTCGCGCGGGCGAACACCCTTGACAACGGTGATAAACTCGTTGAGAGGGGAATGCGTTTCGGCGGTGGCAAAGTTGAAATTGCGCGTGCCGCCTTCGGGATTAAAGCCCATGGCAACGGCAACCGCTTCGAGCAAAGTGGATTTGCCTGTGCCGTTTTCTCCCACAAAGAATGTCACGTCAGAGGTGAGGCGCAGTTCCACGATCTGGCGGAGATGGCGCACCACAGGTAATTCCGACAGATACGATGACGGCGGCGGCGCGGATTTGAGATAGACCGATTGGATGTAATGAGGCATGGCAAACGATCACTTCCCTTCCAATTCCTTAATCCGATCTCTCAGATACGCCGCCTGCTCAAAATCAAGCAGCTTCGCCGCCTGTTTCATCTGTTTGGTCAGTTCGTTGATGAGGTGTTCCCGCTCGGATTTGGTCAGTTTCTTGCCGTTCTTTTTGACGCTGCCGTTTTCGTCGTGCTGGGTGATTTCGATCACGTCCGCGACCTTTTTGATGATGGTTTTGGGGGTGATGCCGTGTTCCTCGTTGTACTTCATCTGAATGGCGCGGCGGCGGGCGGTTTCGGTGATGGCGCGTTCCATGGAGGGGGTGACGCTGTCGGCGTACATGATGACCGTTCCCTCGGCGTTGCGGGCGGCTCTGCCAATGGTCTGAATGAGAGACGTTTCGCTGCGCAGGAATCCCTCTTTGTCCGCGTCGAGTATCGCCACCAGCGACACTTCGGGGATATCCAGTCCTTCACGCAGCAGGTTGATGCCGATCAGGGTGTCAAATTCGCCCAGACGCAGATCGCGGATGATTTCCATGCGTTCCACCGTGTCGATGTCATGGTGCAGATAGCGCACCCGCATGCCCAGCGATTCCATGTATTCGGTGAGGTCTTCCGCCATCTTTTTGGTGAGCGTTGTCACCAGCGTGCGGAAACCGTTGGCGGCGCGGGTGTTGATTTCGGAGATAAGATCGTCGATCTGCCCCTCGGTGGGACGGACGGAAATCTCGGGATCCACCAGTCCCGTGGGACGGATGACCTGCTCCACAATCTGCGCGCTGTGCTCCTTTTCAAAGGGACCCGGCGTGGCGCTGATATAGATCGCCTGATGGATCAGGGAGTAGAATTCGTCGAATTGCAGCGGACGGTTGTCGTAAGCCGAGGGCAGACGGAAGCCGTAGTCGATAAGGTTTTTCTTGCGGGCGTGGTCGCCGGCGTACATGGCGCGCACCTGCGGCAGGCTGACGTGCGACTCGTCCACAAAGAGAAGAAAGTCGTCGGGAAAATAATTGATAAGAGTAAAGGGAGGCGTGCCGGGTTCCCGCCCCGACAGCACGCGGGAATAGTTTTCGATGCCGGGGCAGAAGCCGCATTCCATGAGCATTTCCATGTCGTAATTGACGCGCTGCCCTTGCCCATTTTGACTTCGGGAACGATGTAATGCGACGCGGGATAGATGGCGATGTGGTTCAGAACCGCCTTGAGTTCGCCCGTGACATAATTGATCTCGGAAATGCGGTCGATTTCGTCCCCGAAGAATTCGATGCGGATGACCGTTTCCTTGGAATAGGAGGTGAATACTTCCACCACATCCCCCCGCACGCGGAAGGTGTTGCGGGCAAATTCGATGTCGTTGCGGCTGTACTGGATCTCGGTCAGCTTTTTCAGCACATCGTCGCGGCTTTTTTCCATGCCGGGGCGCAGGGACAGCACCATGTTGCGGTAGTCGATCGGGTCGCCCATGCTGTAGATGCAGGAAACCGAGGCGACGATGATGATATCCCGCCGTTCCGACAGCGCCGAGGTGGCGGAGTGGCGCAGACGGTCGATTTCGTCGTTGACGGAGGAATCCTTTTCGATATAGGTGTCGGTGGTGGGAATGTAGGATTCCGGCTGGTAGTAATCGTAGTAGCTGACGAAGAATTCCACCGCGTTTTCGGGGAAGAATTCACGGAACTCGTTGCAGAGCTGCGCTGCCAGCACCTTGTTGTGCGCCAGCACAAGCGTGGGCTTGTTCATGCGGGCGATGACGTTGGCCATCGTGAAGGTTTTGCCGCTGCCCGTCACCCCGAGAAGCGCCTGTTCATGATATCCCTTTTGCAGCCCCTCCACCAATTTTTCAATCGCCTCGGGCTGGTCGCCTGTGGGCTGATAGTCTGAAACCAGTTTGAAATGATCCATCATAATCCCTCCGTTTGATTGCTGTCATATGTAAAACAATATTATACCACAAAGCCGCGGCAGATACAATCGGCTGATACAATTTTATGAGGAAATCATTATACCATATAGTTCGCAAAAATGCAATTACTTTTTTGTGAATTTGCCGTTAATAAAGCAGATTTGAGAAATTAAAAAAGTGGAAAACAATTGGCAGATATTGGAATAACAGAAAATCCCGCAGACTTGTCTAAAAATAGCATTGGCTGCATAAAATAGGGTTGCATGATATTTATGGGAAAGGATCGGAATCCGTAACATGAATGATAAAAAAGAACGGAATAACAGAACCAAAAATCGAAAAATAATCACCGCTTCCTTCACTGCTTTGCTGATGCTTTTCGCTGTGTTGACGGCGGATGTCCGGGCAGCTTCGGCGCAGGATGCCGCGCAGACCGCCAAGGTGCAGACACAAAACACAGGCACCCAAAACAATAGTGCCGCGGAGCAAAAAAAAGACACCCAAAACAACGGTGACGCGGAGCAAAAAACGGAGCAAAAAGAAAACGCCGCGGGGGTAAGCGATCCGCTCGGACTCACCGCCAAGGCCGCCGTATTGATGAACGCGGAAACGGGGCAGATTGTCTATGCGCTCAACGCGCAGCAGCAGCTTCCTGAAGCGTCGATCACCAAGATCATGACCATGCTGCTGGTGTTTGAAGCGATTGACGCGGGAAAGCTCACGATGGAGGAAACCGTGACGTGCAGCGAATACGCTGCTTCCATGGGCGGTTCGCAGATCTGGCTGGAGCCGAACGAGCAGATGACAGTGCATGAACTGATCAAGGCGGCGCTGGTCGGTTCCGCCAATGACGCGTGCGTGGCATTGGGCGAGCATATCGCGGGTTCCAACGAGGCGTTTGTCTCGATGATGAACGACCGCGCGGAGGAACTCGGCATGACCAATACCTTTTATGTCAACTGCACGGGGCTGGACGCGGACGGTCATGTGACGTCGGCGGAGGATATCGCCATTGCGTCAGCGGAACTTCTCAAGCACGAGGCGGTGCTCAATTATACGAAAATCTGGATGGACACCCTGCGTGGCGGAGCGTTGCAGCTCACCAATACCAACAAGCTCATCAAGCAGTACAGCGGCGCCATCGGACTGAAAACCGGCACGACCAGCAAGGCGGGCTGCTGCATTTCAGCGGCGGCGCAGCGGGACGGTATGACGATGATTGCCGTGATTCTCGGCGCGCCCGACAGCAAAAGCCGCTTTGGCGACGCGAAAAAGCTGCTTGACTACGGCTTTGCCAATTGGGAACTCAAGGACGTGTCCGACATTGCCGTGGAACTGCCGGAAATTCCCGTGACGGGCGGCATAGAAAAGACAGTGGGCGCCTATGCGGATATTTCCGGCAGGATTCTCACCGAAAAGGGCAAAGCCAAGGAAATCAAGGCGGTGGTGGATCTGCCCGAAACCCTCGAAGCGCCGATTGAACTTCAGCAGCCCATCGGTACGGTGCGGCTGATGATCGGAAGTGAAACCGTGGGGATTTACGATGTATGCGCCGACCGCGCCTCCGAAAAGGTTACTTTCGGCGCCGCGCTGCGGGAATTGCTGCGCAGCATGGTGAAAAACTGATTTGTTTCACAATGCCGGATAAAGAGTGGAAAAAGAAAAGCAATAAAACAGCGCATGCTGTCCGGTTTCTCCGCAAGAGAACGACGGCATGCGCCTATTTTGTATGACAAAGAATGATACGCAATAACGGCATTAGTTGCCAGCCGAGGACGAGCAAAAACTTTCCTATAGGGTTTTTGTGAAGTCCGAGGCGGCACGCTAAATCGTTATTGAGTATAGTACACTTTTGTTTTAATCATCCGAACGTCGAAATTTCAAAAAACTGACAATATGAGGGTAAAAATGAAGTTTTATTTACAATTTATTATCCAAATCAAAAAATAATGTATTATAATAAGTAATAGTAACAGAACTGTGTAGGAGGTCATTACCAATGCCAAAAGCCAGCAGCAACAAGGATTACAGTGAGAAAATGGCGGAAAACCTCAAAAAAGCGTTGACCGAAATGCTCATTCTTTCGTTTCTCTCCAAGAAGGACATGACGATTTATGAGATTCTCTCCATTCTCGATAAGCAGAGCAATTCCATCTGCAAGATTCAATATCCCTACGGCGTGATTTACAGAATGTCCGACAGAGGCTACATAGAGATTGCGGGCAAAGCCGTTTCCGACGACCGCCGCCGCATTCACTACCGCATTACGGACGCGGGGCGGGAATATCTCGAAAAGATTACCCGCGAATATCACACGTTTCTCTCCGGCATCAATATGATTCTCGCTTATGTGGAAACGATTGGTACCCAGCCGGAGGAAAAGTGACGGTGGGACGCTTCGGCGTAAAACGCCCTGGCGTATAACGCCTTGGCGTTTGATTGCCTGACAAAATAAAGCAGACCGTATGGCACGGAATGTGCCGGAACGGTCTGTTTTTTTTATCATGTTTTATCCTTCGATTTCTTCGTACTGAAAATAATCCACCGGACAGCCGTTGCGGATCAGTTTGTGAACGATGTGTTCGGTGTACCATCCGATATCGGTGATCTCGTAGAAATCCTCTCCTACCGTCTTGCGGTTGATGTTGAGCATCATCATGATGCTGGCGGTGCTTTCCGCCAGAAGCGTGATGCCGATGTCGGTGTCGTGGTAATACATGACAACGCCGACCATTTCGCCATGCTCCTGTTTGCGACCGATCAGACTGTAGACCTCGCCTTCCGTCATTGTTTCGCCCATCTGCCAGTTGTAATCGCCCCGGTCGCCCAGCGGCAGATATTCCACATTTTCGTCCTCGTCAAAAAAGCTCCATCCGACGATGTCCAGCAGTTCGACGACTTCCGAGATTCTGCCGGAATACCGCTGGCAGTTGATCTCAATGCTCGCTTCCTTTGCCATATCCTTTGCCTCCAAAACCAGTTTTTATTATTACGACAATGACAAACCTTATTTCATAATTATAACACAATTTTACTGTTATGCCGCAACAAATCATAAACACTGTATGAATTTTTTTCATTTTTATGAAACAGCAGGCGTGTCTTTGGGCTGTCTTTTCATTTGGTTGTCACCTTTTTGGGTTGATTGACATATGATGTAATACATAGATGTTTAACAATCAAAAAGGAGTGTAAAGCAATGAACAGACAAAAATATTCCCCTGTTGCCGGAAACGGCGAAAGCAGGAACGCAAAAAACATCTATCAGAATGAATCATACACCGAGAATGAGACGCGCTGCGGATGCGGCGGATGCTGCTGCCGACCCGGACCTCCCGGACCTCCCGGTCCGCAGGGTCCCATCGGTCCGCAGGGTCCCATCGGTCCGCAGGGTCCCATCGGTGAAACAGGTCCGACAGGTCCGACAGGTCCGACAGGTCCGGCGGGTCCGGTGGGTCCGGCGGGTCCGGTGGGTCCGGTGGGTCCGGCGGGTCCCCAAGGTCCGCAGGGTGAGACGGGTTTGCAGGGTCCGGAAGGTCCGGAAGGACCGCAGGGACCCACGGGACCGGAAGGTCCGCAGGGTGAACCGGGCGGAACGCTCTCTCATGCCGATTTCTATGCGCTGATGCCTCCCGACAATCCCGATGAGATCGACCCCGGTGAGGACGTCAATTTCCCGCGCAACGGTTCCATCGGCGGCACCAATATCACCCGAATCAGCGATTCCACGATCAATCTCGCCAACCCCGGCAGCTATCTGGTGATGTTCCAGGTGGATGTGCTTGACGCGAGACAACTGGTGCTTGCGATCAACGATACGGAATGGACCTATACCGCCGTGGGAAGTTCGGCGGCGTCTCCCATCACGGGCATGACGATTGTGACGACCACCCAGCCCAATTCGGTGCTGTCTGTGCGCAATCCCTCCGGCAACCCGGCGGGCATTCGTCTGGCGACCTCCACAGGCGGCAATCTCCCCGTTTCGGCGCATCTCGTCATCGTGCAGATTCGGTGATTTTTTCCGGTTTTTCCGTGCCGCTTTCACTGGCAGTGTAAAGCTGTGAGGTGAAAAAATAAAAAACGACGGTTCAGCGTGCTGCTTCCAATGCGCAAAGCAGGCTGACCGTCGTTTTTTGGGGTAATGTCACTTTATCGTCGGATTTTGTTTTATGGAAAACAGGCTGTGACGATGGTTCAGGTTTATCAGTTGACCGCTTTTTCGATTTCGTCCGCGGCTTCTTCCATATAGTCGCCCTCAAAGAGTTCGATCAGACCGTTGTCGCAGTTGTTCGCAAGCACCGGGTCGATGGGCAGCTTGGTCAGCACCTTCAGACCGAATTCGGCGGCGACCGCTTCGGTCTTGCTCTCACCGAATACGCTGATCTTTCTGCCGCAGTCGGGACATGCCACATAGCTCATGTTCTCCACAATGCCGAGAATCGGAATGTCCATCAGCTTGGCCATATTGACCGCCTTCGCCACGATCATGGAAACCAGTTCCTGCGGAGAGGTGACGATCACAATGCCGTCGAGCGGAATGGACTGGAACACCGTCAGCGGCACGTCGCCCGTTCCGGGAGGCATATCCACAAACATATAGTCCACGTCCTTCCAGATCACGTCCGTCCAGAACTGCTTGACCGCGCCCGCGATGACAGGACCTCTCCAGACGACCGGATCGGTTTCGTTGTCAAGCAGCAGGTTGACCGACATCATCTGGATGCCCGTCTTGGTCACGGCGGGAATGAGATAATCCTCCATGCCCTTTGCCTTTTCCTTCACGCCGAACGCCTTGGGAATGGAGGGACCCGTTACGTCCGCGTCAAGAATGGCGGTCTGAAAGCCGCGACGGTTGAAAGTGACCGCGAGAAGCGAGGTGACAAGGGATTTGCCGACGCCGCCTTTGCCGCTGACCACGCCGATGACCTTCTTGACGCTGCTCATATCGTTGAGCTTTTCCAGAAAATCCTCCTTCGAGGGCTGACGGCTGGAGCAGTCCACGGAACAGGAACTGCAATCATGTGTACATTCGCTCATAAATCAAAAAACTCCTTACCAGATGTATTTGTTACTATTATACCGCAAAAATCAAAAATAGCAATGGATTTCGATATTTTTTTGTCAAATTCACAATCTGTTGAGAAAAAATCGGCAAAGATGGCTTATAATAGTAACTGATAAAAGAAAGGGGGTTCCCTCATGAGTGACCGTGTTGTTTTGGAAGAAGCGAGTAAAATCGACTGGTCGAGGCTTTGCTCCGGCTGGGGCGGCTGTGACGATGTGCTCCGCGGACTGGCGCATATCACCGACCCCGACCCGCGGGTGCGGCAGGAGGTCTATTGGTGTCTTGACAATCATGTGGTGGTGCAGCGCACGCTCTATGAAGGCGCGTTTTATGTGATTCCTTTTGTACTCGAATGGCTGCGGCAAACCGACGCGCGGCAGACGGAGCGGGAGGAGCTTTATGACCTTCTCATCGAAATCGCGGGCGGGTACGGCAGCCCTTTGGATACGGTGGAATTTGAGGTGGTCACGCGTCCGTTTGTGTATTACCTGCCGAAGCGCGGCGGCAGACTGCGCTCCCTCAACCAAGCCTGCCGGGAAGCCGTGATGGCGGGGTGGGAACTCTACCGCGCCGACGCGCTGAATCCCGCCGCTCCGGGTTTTCTCCGCTGTGACGCGCTGACGGTCATGGATATGGCAAGCGGGGGCAGTGTAGCGGCACAGACCGTCATGCAGGAGATAGCCGAAACCGAGCCGGACAGCGAAGCAGGTCAGTTCGCGCGGGAATGCCTGTCGGAATATGTCAGCCGCGAAAAAAACGCAAACCGGAAGTCGCTGACGGGGTGCGACGACAAAACCAAGGCGGGTCTTCTTCTCGCCGTGGCGGAGAAGGCGCTGGTACGCAGCGGACAGCGGGGCGCGTCCTATGAATTCGCCCTGAACGCGATGAACCAATGCCGCACATGGCATATGGGCTTTTTGAAAACCGTGAGCGCCGACACGCTCTACCGCCTGATCGACAGCGAGGACGGCCGCAATTTTGAAGCATTCGCCCGCAGCGGGGAAAGTCCCGAAGCAAGGCAGTTGTGGCGACTGCTGGCCGACGCGGTTGCCTATATCGCGTGGACGGCGTACCGCATGGAAAATGCCGCCGCTTTGCCGCCTATGCTGCGCGGAATTGACGGACAGTTGTTCTTCACCGTAATGGACGAAGCCATTGAGAGCGACTTTCTCACGCGGGACGAGATCGAATTTATGCTGAAATAGGATAATATTAAACAGGAGGATGGTTTCATTATGAGTATGGAACACAAAGCGTTTTTGTTTGACACGAAAAAGTATCACCGTGATATCGAGCCGGTCCTGCGGGAATGTATCCGCACGCAGAGCAGCGACGCGGCGGAAGCGTACATCACGGCGCATTTGCCGGAATTGACCTCGCCTTACACGGGGGAGCCGCTTGACGAAGATTGGCACGACGAACGGGAAGACGGCGGTTTGCAGGAATACGCGGATTTCCTGCTGACCGCGTGCTATGACAGCAGCGCCGACGAGGGGCTTTCGTATGCGTGGGAAGGCGTTATCGACATCATCCGCGTGCTGGGCGTCAGCGATGCGCCGGACAGTTTCGTATTGGGACAGGCGCTTGTCTGTGAAGGCGTGACCATCGACCCCGGCGCAATGGGGCTTGGCGTGGTGGAGGCAGAGCAAATGACCGAAAGGCTGACGCTGCTCACGAATCATCCCGAACGGCTGGACGGTATTTCCGAAGACGATCTTTCCGAAGATTCGCTTTATGAATGCGATTGGGATGAACTGACCGACGCGTATGACGACCTGTGCGGTCTTTATGCGGAGGCGCAAAAGCAGGGAATGGGACTTTTGTTTACGTTTTGAAAAGCACATCAAAGAGTGGAGGGATTCTATGAAGAATGATAGCAACGATATTCTCCGGGAAATGAGCAAGATCAACTGGGCAGACATTCCGCCGGGCATAGATTGTATAAGCGTCCCCCGGGACTTTGCGAAGTTTGCTGCCGACAATCCCGATGAGAGGGAGCAGGCGTATGCGTGCTTTGACAACCGCATTGTGATACAAGGGACTCTGTATGAGAGCGCCTTTTATATAACGCCGTTTCTCATCGAGCTGCTGCGGCGGCGCACTGCCGCCAATCTGCCCTGCGAGGCAATCTATGATCTGCTCTACCAAATCGTGGAGGGCAGCTTTCACGGCTGCGGCGCGATGGTGGAATGCGACATCGTGACGCAACCATTTGTCTATTACATTCCGAAAAAAGGCGGGACTTTGCTGCCGCTGTCCAACGCCTGTCGCGACGCGGTTTTGGCGGGCTGGGAAGTCTACCGTGCCGATCTCATGAATCCGCGCGCATTGGAAAGCAACAACGCATTTACGCTGGATTTGGTGTCGTTGTTCCGCGATCATATATTGCTTAAAAGAACCGTTTTACAGCAGACGGCGGAAGCTCGCGCGCATTCGACAATCGGACAAACCGCACGGAAACAGCTTCAGGAAATTGACTCCCCCGACTCGGCGCAGAATATCCTTGAATGGACAAACCGGGTCAAAGCGGAGTTTCTGCTGGCAATCGCGGAAGGTCTGCTCGCGGGAATCGGTCCGCACGACGAAAAGTATGACCTTGTCCGCGCGGCGCTTCGCCAGTGCCACAGATGGGTGGATGGCGAGCCGCTGTCGGGAGACGATCTGTATCATGCCATCGGCACGGACCTTCCCGATCTGTCCGCCTCGCTGCCGCGGGGGTTGACAACACATTCCTCCGTGAAATACGCGTGTGAGGCGATCATCGGCGCGATATTCTTTACCGTATGGAGTGCCTATGACAGGGAAAGCGCCAAGGAACGCCCCGCCTGTCTTGCGGATTTCGATGAAAGCGCGGTCATTGCCGTCACCAACAGCGCCATTCGCTCCGGCTTGGTCACGGCGGCGCAGGTCGAGCATCTCATGAACGTCACGCGGCTGATCAATCTGCTGGATTACGAGGACAGATATATCACTGCCGTCGAACCCAGCCGCGAAAACCTGTCCCTCACGCTGCATATAAATTTGCTGTCACGCACTGCCTGCGGCATCTCGAAGGACCCTCACAAGCTGGAAAACATCTGGGAACGTCTGCATGAGAAAGATATCCCCAACGGTATTATCCGCTTCGAGGGCGTGACGGAAATCAAAAAAATCATCGGATGATTTTGAACTGAACGACGAAATTTACTGCATTACAATCACCGGGTTGCTGGGCGGCGCGGCGGCATACGAATGGAAAATAGACGGCGCGTGCGTCACCGACAGCGGCAGCGTCGTCAACGGATATTATCTGGTACAGGCAAACGACATCTGTCTGATCGACCCGCGCGCCCCTCAAAGCCGCATCACATGGTAAAGACAGATGCTGACTGTTAAAAAAAGCAGACATTTGGCATGAAAACGCAAAGCGGAAAACCAAAATTTATTTCAGGAAAAGTATTGCATTCGACAAAAACCTATGCTATAATACCAACGTCATTCGGGGAAACAGGTGAAAATCCTGTACGAGCCCGTCGCCGTGAGATGCGATCTTTTGTTTTGTTTTCTGATCCGACGCCGCAGTCGGAGACAAGCCATTGGGATTTTTTCCTGAGAAGGCGAAAACAAAATGCATCGAGTCGAAATATCCGGATGGCGATACCTTCCCTGTTACAAGCCGCGACAGCCGGCGAGGGGAGAATATTTTTTTAGGAGTTGTACAACTATGAAAAAGACACTGTTTTCAAAACCGTTGTCATTCATCGCTTGTATCGTGCTGACTGCGGCTATGGCACTGACTGCAACCGGTCCTTCTCCTTTAAGGTAGTCGACGAAGAGGGCAAGGAAACCGCCTTCGAGATTCACACGGAGCAGAAAACCGTCGGCGCGGCTCTGCTGGAGTTAGAGCTTATCGCCGGAGAGGAAAGCACCTACGGTCTGTATGTCAAGACGGTGAACGGCGTGACGGTAGATTATGACACCGACGGAAAATACTGGGCATTCTATGTCAACGGCGAATATGCCGCGACGGGTGTGGATTCGACCGATATTACCGATGGCGCGACCTATATGTTTAAAGTGGAATAATAATGAAGCTCAGCGGAAAAGAGATCGCCGTGTTCGGTATGCTGGGGGCGTTGATGTATGCTTCCAAGATGGCGCTGGAATTTCTGCCCAACGTCCATCTGCTCGGCGTGTTCACCATTTCCATGACGGTCGTTTACAGGAAAAAGGCGCTCTATCCGATTTACCTTTATGTGCTTCTGCTGGGATTGTTTTCCGGATTTGCCATCTGGTGGATACCCCATCTGTATCTCTGGACAGTTCTTTGGGGCGCTGCCATGCTGCTGCCGGAAAACATACCCGATAAATGGAAACCGCTTGTCTATATGTGCGTGTGTTCCGCGCACGGTTTCCTTTACGGCACCTTGTATGCGCCGTCTCAGGCGTTGTTCTTCGGATTGGATTTTCGGGGAACCGTTGCATGGATTGTGGCGGGACTGCCATGGGACGCCATTCACGGTATCAGTAATTTCTTCTGCGGCATATTAATCTGTCCGCTTATCATGATTCTCAGACGTGCCGAAAAACAGGAACGTTCTGTATAAAAAACGCCGGTCTGACGTTTGTTTTCCTTTGCAGGAGGCAAAAGTCAGTCCGGTTTTTTCTTTATAACAAACAATCGTCGTATCAAATACCTCCGACTGCGAGCGCTCTCATGTCTTCGGGCAGGGGT
>CACWOA010000052.1:0-1814 GCA_902762395.1 uncultured Ruminococcus sp. | reverse complement strand
GAAGCGGAGCTGTCCGCAGTGGAGCGCCTGACGGGAGATGAGTTCCCGGGAGCCGCCATACATATCGTCACCCGCGAGGGGCATGCCGAGGGAGGAAAAATGCACGCGGATCTGGTGGGTGCGTCCGGTTTCGAGATGGATTTCCAGCAGCGTCAGGTCGTATGTCCTGCCGCCGGGGGCGGACACCGTCATGTTGCGCAGCGCCGTCCAGTGGGTGACGGCGCGAATGCCGCCTTCTCCCACTTCCCGCTGAATGCCGTGTCCCTCCATAATGCGGATGGGCGCGTCGATGGTACCGCTGCCGTGAAGCGTTCCCTCACAGACAGCGTAGTAGATTTTGTCGGTGTGACCGTGCAGGAGCGAAGCGGCGTGGCTGTTTTTGGCGGTCAGCACCAGTCCGCTGGTGTCGCGGTCGAGGCGGTTGATGACGCGGAAGGCGGCGTTGGGTTCGCCGCTCGCGATGAGATGCGCGGAAAAGGCATTGGCGAGCGTATCGGTGACGTGTTCCCGCGCGGGATGCACCGGCATCCCGTAGGATTTGTTGATAACGGCGATGTGTTCATCCTCATACACGATGTCGATGGGCAGGGCGTTGGGCAGCGTGGGGTTGTCATCCTCCGGGATGTTGAGCGCGACTATATCCCCGCCGCGGAGCGGGTCGATGGTGCGGATATGTACGCCGTTGGCGGTGAGCCCCATCGGTACGCGCTTGAGTTTTTTTATCAGACGGTAGGACACGCCGCATTTGGCGCGGAGAAAATTGTAAACCGATATCCCGTCATTCTCGGCGGGGACGGTAAAGGTGAGTTGTGGCATAGGCGTGATGTTCCTTTGGCAAAGTTGATACTGTGATACCGCTATTATATCACATTTCTCCGGAAACGGAACACCCTTTTATCGGCTTTTTCTTTCATTTGCCTCAAATAACATTTGACATTTCATGAGTAGTATTGCATAATGGAAAGGGGGGGAGGAACATGAAAGACAGGAAAGACATCGTTACCGGCGAGCCGTTTTACCTGACGGACGGGGGCAGGGTTCATTTTTATTATGATGAGGAAGACGACGGATATTACCTGTGCGGCGGGTTATGGACGCGTGCGTATAAGGGTTATAACGGTCGTGACGCTACGGAATTGTACATACCCAACACAATCAACGGCAAACCTGTATTGGGACTGGATGCGGATCTGTTTGACAGAATGGTTCACCTGACTTCTTTCGTCGTGGAGGATGACCATCCGTCTCTCCGTCTGTGGCAGGGCGGTCTGTATTCCAAGGACGGGAAGCAGCTCATCCGTATGCCTCTTCAGTATCGGCAAAAGGTTTTCCGCGTGCCGGATTCGGTCGAGTGTATTATGGATTCCGCCCTTTGCAATCCGTATATCGAAACGCTGATTCTGCCACACCATTGCCGGACCATCCGTGAATACGGGGTGCCATGCGCCAAAAATCTGAAAACAGTCTATTTGCCGAAAAGTTTGCAATCTATCGGATTCAAGGCGTTTATCTTCACATCTCCCCAGGACGTTTTTTATGAGGGGGATGAAGATGACCGGGAAAAAATCGAATTTGCCGATACGGGCTTTCATGTCGGACTCATGGTCGCCCAATGGCATTACCAATGGGAATGGCCAAAAGAATAAATTCTGATTGATCGAAAGAAAGGGGCATTTTTATGGAATTCCAGAGAGTAGACAAAAGGGCGAAAAGCAAATGGCGGTTTTCGCGCATCATGGCGCTGATCTTTGTGGTGCTGCCTTTGGCGGCGCTGGTGGTGTTCTTCGGCGGGTCAATGACGGAGGACAGCACGG
>CACWOA010000051.1 GCA_902762395.1 uncultured Ruminococcus sp. | reverse complement strand
TGGACTCCCGCGCTCGCATACGCTCGCTAATTGCGCTTCGCTTTTTCTTCTTTTTTCTTTTTCTCCCCACTTCCCACTTCCCACTAAATTCTCATTTACCTCATCATAATCGCCAAGCGGCAGGAGGCTTTCATGAAAAGGCTTCCTGTCGCTTTTCTTTTGTTAAAAAAATCTGAAAAACAGCGAAAGTTAAAGAAAAACATCGAAAAAGAGAGATAAATTAAAAAAATATTCATAAACAGTCAAATAATTGTACTTGAAAATCAAATGAACCTGTAGTATAATCAAATTAATTTCAAATAAAATCATGTAAACTTGAAGGTGAATCATGTGATTAATCGAAAAAACGAACTGGATATTCTGGATTTTGAAGCTATACGCCCCGCGTTTCTGGTCACAGGCGGGCTGATGCTTTCGCAGGTGGTGGAATTTACGGGCGTCGGCGGCTCCACCATACAAAACTGGATTAAGCGCGGATGGATTCCCTCTCCCGTGGATAAAAAATACGGCGAACGTCAGGTAGCGCGCATCCTGATTGTGGATATGCTGCGCAAATCCATGCAGCTCGAAAACATCCTCAAGCTGATGGAATGCGTCAACGGTGACGTGGAGGACCAGTCGGATGATATCATCAAGGACGCGGATCTCTATAATTACATCTACAGGATTGTCAAGCGTCTCGAACCGGTGGAGGAGTTCACTATCCGGCAGCTCGACGGCATCATTGACGAGGAAATCAAGGATTACGCGGGTACGGCGGAAGACTACACCGGTACGGTCAATGACGCGGTGCAGCGGCTTCACGACGCGCTGCGCATTATCATGCTGACCTATATCAGCAGCGAACTGCGCAAAAAGGCGGAAGCGGAGCTGGAAAAAATGTAAAAAGGAAGGGCTGAAACACGAATAAGAATCATAGCCATATGAAAAAGGTATAGGAAAAGAGCATCAGCAAGGGGACAGGTTTTTAAGGGAAAAGAGTATCAAAAAAGGGATAGGCGTTTTCCGAAAAGGGTATCAAGAGAGGAATAAGAATCCGGGAAAAGAGTATCAAAAAGGGGATAGGGATGTTGCGAACAGAGTATGAAAAAAGTGACAGGGAGGAGCGTGAAAAAACATGAGAACCTGCATCCGCTGCGGCGCGGAGATGATGGAGGGCAGCGTGGGAAACGCGCAATTCGGGTGTTATTTCCGACCCGGCAACCGTGAACTGCCGCAATATCCCGTCAAAGCCGCCGTTTGTCCGCAATGTCACGACATTTCGCTCTATATGGAGGACGGGGATTTTGATGTGATGACCGGACGAAAGCTGAGAGAGAAAAAAATTTAGGAGGCTGGCAGCATATGAAAGAATGGTTTATGAGCGACCCGCTGCGGGCGGTGCTGATGACGGTAGCCGTCCCGGCAACGGTCATTATGATCTTGCAGACCGTGATGATCTTCATCGGCATGGCGGGGCATTCCGACGTGGATATGCCCGATGACAACGGCATTGACGGCGTATTCGGCAACGATGCACCCGACGCGCATGATTTTCATGTGGGGGATTCGGGACTGCGCATTTTCACCGTGCGCGGCATGGTGGCGTTCTTTGCCGTAGGCGGCTGGGCAGGACTGTCCGCGCTGTCGCTGAGCGGCAGCGGAGCAGCGGCAATCATTACGGCGTTTGTCTTTGGCACGCTGGCGCTGCTGCTGGTGGCGTGGTTCTTCCGCTGGGCGGCTTCGCTCAATGAAAACGGCACGCTGCAAATGGACAGCGCCGTCGGCAAGATGGGTGAGGTTTACATCACTGTGCCGCCCCATCGCAGCGGTACGGGAAAGGTCAACGTCATTATACAGGGGCGGCTGACCGAAGCCGAGGCGATGACCGAGAGCGACCGACCGCTGAAATACGGCGAAACGGTGGAAGTGGTCGGCATGGCGGTAGGCAATACGCTGCTGGTAAAGCCGGTGCGCAAAGAATAAAAAGAAATCAGAAGAAACAGAGAGTATCGAACAAGAGAAAAAGGAGTGACATAGTATGCTGCATCCGGTACAAATCAAGCAATGCCCCTATTGCGGTGGCACCGAATTTGTGGAAGGCTATCAGTCAGGTTACGGGGCAGTTACGGGAAAGGAAAGCATCTGGACATGGCAAAACCTCTATCACATCTTCTGCCGCAATTGCGGCAGCATGGTACACAGCTATGTGGAAAATCCCGAAAAGCTGCTGAAAATAGGCAACAGGCGCTGAGAAAATCCATAAAATAAATTCTTGCCTATATTGCAATTCTCTGATAGGATTGATATAATACAATTGATATTAAAAAAAATCGGAGGAATACGCCGTGAGTGAAATTTCTCATAAAAACGTCCTTTCGGTCAGAGCAGCGATTCTCGCCAAAATCCTTCTGATCGCGGCGTCGGTTGCCGCGCTGTGCGTGATTGCAGGCTGTTCGTCGGATTTTATCGGTCCCTATGATATGGCAAATCTGTATTTTACCTATTCGCACGTCAGCGACAGCGACGGGGAATATATGATTATCACAGGGCATACGGTGTCGCAGACGGATGTTACGATTCCCGATACCATCTACGGCATTCCCGTGAAGGAAGTGGGTGAATCGGTATTTGCAGGGGAGGAAAAACTTGCGTCTGTCACCTTCGGCAAAAACGTCACCAAAATCGGCGCCAACGCCTTTGGCGGCTGCACGTCGCTCGAAACCGTCAACTGGAATGTCAGTATGAGCGACATCGGGGACTACGCCTTTCAGAACTGTCACTCGCTGGTGTCGGTTGCGATTCCCGAAAACGTCACCTCTATCGGACGGGGCGCGTTCTATGATTGTCGGTGGCTCAAAGAACCGGGGATTCCCGCCACTGTGAGCAGCATAGGCGGCAGAGCTTTTTCCAGGACGGCATGGCTGGATACCACCCGCGCGGCGGACGAATTTGTGACAGTGGGCGACGGCATATTGATTGCCTATCATGGCAATCAAGCCAATGTGACGGTTCCTCAGAATGTGAAACAGATCGCGGGCGCTTTTGCCGGCAACCTCGGTGTGGAAAAAGTCACGCTTCCTTCTCATATCCAAAGCATCGGGGATATGGCGTTTATGGGATGCACTAAGCTGGAAGAAGTCACCGTTCCCGACAGCGTCACCGAGATCGGCGCGGACGCTTTCTGCGGCTGCACATCGCTGCACGCTCTGCATTTAGGCAGCCAGATCGCCGCCGTCGGAGACAAGGCGTTCGAGCATTGCGGCGCGTCGCTTTATGTCAAGGAAGGCAGCACGGCCGAGGCCTATTGCAAACAAAACGGAATAGCGTATTCTATCGTTTGATTACAAATTGTTATAATTAGTTTGTATATTAATATATGGAATTTTTTGAAACCGTTTTGATTGATAAAATGCCGTGTCATCAGAGATAGAAGGAGGCTTGCCAATGTTTTTTGATCCATTCGATTTTCTTCCGTTCGTCTTCTCAACAGGATTTCTCATACTGGGAATTTTGGTTATAAATAATCCCTCCCTGATGTGGGTGACGGAAAAATGGAAATATCGCGGAGAGGCACAGCCCAGTGAACGTTGGCTGCGGCACATGAGAATCACAGGCGTGCTTTGGGCGATCATTGGTATCATCGGTATGGTCGTGTCTGTGAAGTTTATGTTTAATTTGTAATCTTTTCTATAATTATTACAATTTGGAATGTTTCTAAATTCTTTATGTAAAAATATAAAGCAAAAAGCTTTATATAATATAAACCATCTCTTATGCAAAAGGAGTAATGTCAAATGCCATCAGAAGTATTGATCACACTCGCGGTTATCGCGCTGCTGATTTTCAGCATGTTCGCGGTCGTCCTGTCAAGGTACCGCAAATGTCCGTCCGACAAGATCATGGTCATCTATGGTAAGGTCGGCAACGACAAAAACGGCGAGAGTATGTCCTCCAAATGTATCCATGGCGGCGCGGCGTTCGTGTGGCCGGTCATCCAGGACTACCAGTACCTCGACCTCACGCCTATCTCCATCAACGTCGATCTGACCAATGCTCTGTCGCGTCAGAACATCCGTATCGACGTACCCTCCCGCTTCACGGTCGGCATCTCCACCGAGCCGGGCATCATGCAGAACGCCGCCGAGCGTTTGCTGGGTCTGCGTCTGAGCGAGATTCAGGAGCTTGCCAAGGATATCATTTTCGGTCAGCTTCGTCTGGTCATCGCCACCATGGAGATCGAGGAAATCAACACCGACCGCGACAAGTTCCTCGAAGCGGTCAGCCACAACGTCGAGAGCGAACTGAAAAAGATCGGTCTGCGTCTCATCAACGTGAACGTCACCGATATCACCGACGAATCGGGCTATATCGAAGCCCTCGGTAAGGAAGCCGCCGCCCGCGCCATCAATGACGCGAAGATCAGCGTGGCGGAAAAGAACCGCGACGGTTCCATCGGTCAGGCCAACGCCCAGAAGGACGAGAGAATCAACGTCGCCTCCGCCAACGCTACCGCCATCAACGGTGAAAACGAGGCAAAGGCCGCCATCGCCCAGTCCGACGCTACCCGCCGCGAACGGGAAGCCGAAGCCGCCAGACGTGCCATCGCCGCCGAAAACGTGGCTAAGGCCAAGGCGCTCGAAGAATCCTACGTCGCCCAGAAGCGCGCCGAGGAAACCCGTGCCGAGAGAGAACTCGCGACCCAGAAGGCGGACGTTATCGTCAAGGCGGAAATCGAAAAGCAGCGTATCGAGATCGAAGCCGAAGCCGAGGCGGAAATGATCCGCCGCAAGGCCAAGGGTGAAGCCGACGCGATTTATGCCAAGATGGAAGCGCAGGCACGCGGTATGCAGGAGATCCTCACCAAGCAGGCGTCCGGTTTCGCGCAGATCGTCGCGGCGGCCGGCGGCAGCTCGGAAGACGCGGTGCAGCTCATCCTGGCCGACAAGATGGAAGAGCTGGTCAAGACGCAGGTCGAAGCGGTCAAGGATATCAAGATCGACAAGGTCACCGTCTGGGACAGCGGCAGCAAAGAGGGCGGCAAGACTTCCACCGCCAATTTCATCAGCGGTCTGATGGGTTCGGTGCCTCCGCTGAGCGAGACTTTCAAAATGGCGGGCATGAAGGTGCCGAAAATGCTGGGAACCGACCTTTCCGACGACGCCGACGGCAAATCCGAAGAAGAATAGGATCAATCAATCAAAATTAAAACATCAGCCGCCTGTTTTCCACTTTTTCCAGAAAGAATGTGGAAAACAGGCGTGCTTTTTATTTTTGACGGTGCCATTTTAATTATTTTATAAAAATTCAGAAAAAGACGGTTGCAATAAAAAAGAAAAAATGATACAATACATTGATATGGAATAAACAGGCTCTTAGACCGTTATAAAGAAAAATACGATACGATTGATAAGAGGTGTATGAATGCGCGGCAAAAGAAGTAAGATAGCGGGATGGTTATGTATCATAGTGGTTGTGATGTGTATGTGTTCCTCATGCGAAGAAGATGTTTCCCAAGAGGAATCTGTGACAAAGTCGGATACGGTATTGATTTTGGAGGATACCTCTCCGGTTTACAACCTTATTCTTTCGGACGAGCTGTTTGATTACATGAAGGAAAATGATATTGAAATGCTTGATCTGATGAATGATTATTTCAATGTCATTATCAATGAAAAGATTGACGAAAATGTGATCTATATCCGCAACGATCTCCATGAGATGAACGCGGAATTCAATCTGGTGGACGTTTACGACCCCTCCAACAAGTTTTCCGCCATCATCAAAATCGCGGAATATGCCCGCCTCGCTGCCGGCATCCCCGACAAGAACAGCAGCAAGACCAACGGTTCGCAGCAGTCCTCCAATGAAACGGAGGCGGTCAAGACAGCGAGAGAAACCGCTTTGGCGCAGATGGCAGCCGGCGCTAAAAACATTGCGGAAAAGGCGGCGAGTTACACCAAAAGCGCAGTGGAAAATGACCTGCTTCAGAAAACGATTGAGATTTACGGCACTTCCTCTGACATTATGGCGGATGACCGCGTGAGTCCCTTGAAGTATAAGGATTATTATGTAAAATATAACAATGCCAGCGGCGTTTCGATTGTGTGCGGTTCACTGGAAACCGCTTCGGAAGCGCTGGAATTCTTTGTTTATGAGTATATTCAGACGGGTCATGTGGAAGGGGATTATTTTGTCATTCCCACGCCTAAGACCGAACTGCATGAGGGAGAATATCTCAGCGGCAGCATAGCGGGCGTTTCCTTAAAGGACTTTATCATCGAGTATGTGGAAAGCAAGGAATATTACGACAGCGCCGAAATCGCCGATTATCTCAACAAATACTTTGTCAAAAATTTCGGTCTGGAAATGCTTGCAGGCACCTCGCCTGAAAGTGCTTACGGCAAGCGGAAGATTGTTATAGGAAAAACAAACCATCAGGAGAGCCTTGATTTTTACCAGACCGACCCCGCGCCCGATCTCATGGATTATCAGATCAGACAGAGCAGGGGAAATCTCTATATTTCAGGCGGTTCCGACTGGGCGATTAAATACGCGACGGATTATATGATTAACGAGTATTTTTCCGAAGAAAAAGAGGTTCCCAAGGATTTCCAAAAGACGGGAAATATCGTCGGTCAAAATCTGTTTCCAAAATATGAAGGCTCCGACGTCCGCATTATGTCTAACAACGTATGGGAAAGAACGACAAATTCCGATTACTGGAGCAAAATGGGAGAAAATTGCAGCTATAAGGCGCGCCTTCCCCAACTCGCGAAGGTGTATGCCATGTACCGCCCCGACGTTCTTTCGCTTCAGGAGATGAGCCTGTACTATATCAATGATCTTGTCGCTTCCATCAATCAGCAGTGTGAGGTCAGTCAGATCAAAGCCAAATACAGGGTGGCGGATCGTCATGTGGAAGGATTGGCGGCCAGAAATTATACTCCTATCGTCTATAATCAAAACACACTGACGCTCCTTGATACGGGGTCGCACATATTCGGATACGGACAGAACCGCAACACCAAGTCTTATACATGGGCATGCTTCGAGGTCAAAAAGACGAAGCAAAAATTTGTGATTTATTCCACCCATTTCTGGTGGAAAAGCGATAAAATCTACCCCAACAGCTCCACTTACCGCAAAAGACAAATGGCGGAGATCGGAGCGGATTGGGAAAATCTGAGAAAAAAATATAATTGTCCCTGCTTTGTCATGGGCGACATGAACTGCAATTCCCAGTCCAAAGAGTTCAAATCGCTGCTGAATCTCGGCTTTTTGGACTGCTACAGTGAAGCGTCGGAATTTGCCAGAAATTCGAGCGGACGGTTTATCTGCAATATCGAGCGTTTCAGTTACCGGGTCAACAACGGTACTTATATCAAAAACGCGCTCGACCACATTGTCGTCTCCAATCTCAAAAAGAATCAGATTCTGGTATATGATTATGTTACCCCGAATTTCTTCGGCAAGCTGTCCGATCATGCCCCCGTCTATATTGATGTGAAGATGAAAAAATAACAGACGAATATTCGTGTGATCCGTGTCATCCGTGTCATTCGTGAGTTCGCGTCCGTCCGCGCCTTTGAGGGAAGGCTTTCCCGCAATGGCGCGGATTTTTTGATCGACGAATATCAAGAAAAACGTCACTTTTTTAGGCAATTGGCTGAATATGCACGCACGGCGGGGTTTGGAGGTTGACAAAGCCCTGTCGCTGCGATATAATTTTTGAAATAACATATATTTCGGACAAGCGGTAACGCCCTGCTGCCGCGGCTGTACCGCGCCTATTTTCTCCCCCCTATGTGAAAGGAAGGTTGTTTGTATGCTGAACACAAATTACGAGACCAAATTTGTCAAGGAAGGCCTTACATTTGACGACGTTCTTCTCATTCCGGCTCACAGCGAGGTCGAGCCGAGAAACGTAAAAATTTCCACCCATCTCACACGGAAGATCAAGCTCAACATCCCGCTCATGACCTCCGCTATGGACACCGTTACCGAAACCCGTATGGCGATTGCCATCGCACGGGAAGGCGGCATCGGCATTATACATAAAAATATGTCCATCGAGCAGCAGGTCGATCAGGTGGACCGCGTCAAGAGAAGTGAAAACGGCGTTATCGACAATCCTTTCCATTTAAGCCCCGATCACCTGGTGGGCGAGGCTAACGCCCTGATGGGCAAATATAAAATCTCCGGCGTGCCGCTCTGTGCCCCGAACGGCAAGCTCGTGGGCATTATCACCAACCGCGACCTGCGGTTTATGAATGAGCAGGATTTTGCCCAGCCTATCAAAAACTTCATGACCCATGAAAATCTGGTGACGGCTCCCGTCGGCACCACCCTCAATGAGGCGCAGGAAATCCTCAAAAAGCACCGCATCGAGAAACTCCCCATCGTGGACGACGATTTCAAGCTGCAGGGTCTGATTACCATCAAGGATATCGAAAAATCCGTGCAGTATCCCAATTCCGCACGCGACAAGGCGGGTCGTCTTCTCGTCGGCGCTGCCATCGGAAACACCCCCGATGTGCTGGAGCGCGCGGGTATGCTGATCGACGCGGGCGTTGACGTGCTGGCGCTCGATTCCGCGCACGGTCATCACATCGGCATTATCAACTGCGTCAAAAAGATTAAGGAAAAATATCCCGATATCGACCTCATCGCGGGCAACGTCGCGACAGCCGCCGCCGCCGAAGAGCTGATTCTCGCGGGCGCGGACAGCATCAAGGTCGGCATCGGTCCCGGCTCCATCTGCACCACCCGCATTGTGGCGGGCATCGGCGTACCCCAGATTACCGCCATCTATGACGTCGCCTGCATCTGCAACAAATACGGCATTCCCGTGATTGCCGACGGCGGCATCAAGTATTCCGGCGACATCGTCAAGGCGCTCGCGGCGGGCGGCAATGTGGTCATGGTCGGTTCTCTCGTGGCAGGCTGCGAGGAATCCCCCAGCGACACCGAAATTTACCAGGGCAGACAGTTCAAGGTCTATCGCGGTATGGGTTCCATCGCGGCGATGGGCAAAGGTTCGAGCGACAGATACTTCCAGACCGGTCTGAAGAAACTCGTTCCCGAAGGCGTGGAAGGGCGCGTGCCTTACAAGGGACCGCTGGCGGACACCGTCTATCAGATGATCGGCGGTCTGAGAAGCGGGATGGGCTATTGCGGCTGCGAGACGATCGAGGATCTCCACAGAAAGGCGCAGTTCGTCAGAATTACCGGCGCGGGGCTGAAGGAAAGCCATCCCCACGATATTTCCATCACCAAGGAAGCGCCCAACTACTCCAGCAATCTGTAATTTTTTCGGTTTTTTACGCAAACAAGCGGGTTTTTCTGCTGCCTTATGCGGCGCGCGGAAAAACCCGCTTTTTTTTCTGTTTTTTGTAACAAAAGCCGCATTCCCACGTCTCTTTTTATGGAAGGAAAGGCAGGTGAGATTTTGTGAATGACTTCGATGCCATATACCGTGCGTATTTTCACGACATCTATTACTATCTCAAATCGCTCAGCCGCAGCGACGAGGTGGCGGAGGAACTGACGCAGCAGGTATTTTTCAAAGCGCTCGAGGCACTTGACCGCTTTCGCGGGGACTGCGATATCCGGATATGGCTCTGCCGCATCGCCAAAAACGAATATATTTCCTACTGCCGCCGAAGCGGGAAAGAGCAGCCGTCAGAGCTGAGCGAGTGCGAAGCGTCGGACAGGAGCGCAGGTCATGTCCGATGGGAGGAACGACTGGAGGACAGTGAGACGGCGCTCGATCTTCACAAGATTCTGCACACCCTTGACGAACCTTACAAGGAGGTCTTTTCGCTGCGCGCCTTCGGGGAGCTTTCGTTCCGGCAGATCGCGGAGGTGTTCGGCAGGAGCGAGAGCTGGGCGCGTGTGACCTATCACCGTGCCCGACTGAAAATCATAGAGAAAATGGGAGGAAC
>CACWOA010000050.1:9941-11965 GCA_902762395.1 uncultured Ruminococcus sp. | reverse complement strand
CCGAAAGTGCGGAAGAAACGGCGGCGGAATCGGTGGAAAACGAGTAAACGCCGGTAAATATCTTTTCACCGACACAGGTCTTTAATACTATGATTTGGAGGACTGGATATTATCATGATCAAAGTAATGATGAACGGACAAACCCTGGAATTTGAGTCAGGTGTTACTGTAAACGACGTGCTGAAGGCGCTGGGAGACGAAGCTTCTGAATATGTTTTTGCGGTAAAGATAGACGGAGAGATCTTTGATCTTGATGATACCATCACCCGCGACTGTGAACTGGAACCGATTTCTTTCCGGGATATCAAAGGAAGACAGCAGTCTTCCAAAGAAGAAGGTTCCGACACGGACAATGAGATGATCAGAGTAGGCGCTGCCGTGGGTAATGTGCTTTCTCAGGACGGCTTTTCAGAGATTGAAAGTGAAATCAAAAACATTCTCAGCGGCGGTTCGGATGACGACGCGGATGATTCCTATCTCATGTCCGACGATGCGCTGAGAGAGCTGGAATCAGCGGCGCAGGAAGTTGACGACGTCGAGGAAGCTGTGTCGGAAGAGGACGAAGCGGCGTCGGATGAAGTCGAAGAAGCGTCTGAGGAGGATGAGCCGGAAGAGACGAAGACCGAGGACGACGATTTTGATATGAGCGTCTTTGATCAGATTATTCCGAGAGCCGATATGAGAGTAGGCGAGATGGCAGCGGTAGCTGCCGGAGCTGATGAGACGGATGAAGCCGACGAGGTCGATGAAGCCGATGAGGTCGACGAAGTCGATGAGGTCGACGAAGTCGATGAGGTCGACGAAGTCGATGAGGTCGATGAAGCCGATGAAGCGGGCGAATATGGCGCATTCGGTTCATTTGGAGAATTCGGGGAATTTGCGGAGGAGACGGAAAGCGACAAATCCGCCCAGGAGCCGGATTACAGCGTAGAGGACAGTGATTTTGAGGCTTTTCTGGTACGCAAGGAGAAGACGGATACCGCTGAGCCTGTTGAGACGGAGTCGGATCTGGAGAGAAAACAGCGTCAGGCGGCGGCTTTGACCACAGCCTTTTACAATAACTATTTTGTCGATCAGACGGATGACGGGGCGACGGCAGACGCAGCGGACGGTTCTTCCGCGGAGCAGGAAACCAAAAAATCATCCTCCGCCCATTCCCACCGACAGAAAAAGAGAGCCAAGCGTGCCATACAGGTGGCGGCGCTGCTGATCGCGCTGGCAGGACTGGGCTGGGTGGTCGGAAAATCCGCTTTGAAAACGTCCGGTTCTCCCCGTAACGCCGTCAGCGGCACCGGTATTGTGTCCGCGTCGGAAGCCGTGTCGGGCGCGGATGTATCCGAAAGCGATTACCTCATTGACGGAAAGCCGCAGTACAGAGCCGGACTTCTGAAATTAGGCAGTGCCAATGCGCTGGTGGGCATTGTGCAGACCCGTCTGTATGAACTGCACTATCTGAATGAGAAGGACGTCAATCAGGTTTACGGTTCCACCATGTCCAAAGCGGTTGCGGCGTTCCGCGCCGTCAATCAGCTTGAAGGCGCGGGAGATATCGACGAAGCAACTTTCACCGCGCTTTTCAGTGAAAAAGCGGTTTCGTCCCCTGTTTCCGCGTCTGACGTTGCGGTCGTCGCCACAGTAAAGACCACGGAAGCCACGTCGACCACTACGACGGAGGCAACCACGACAACTACCACCGCCCCCACCACAAGGACGACGACGAAGCGAACCACCCGGACGACAACGACCAGAAAAACCACCAAGAAGCCGACCACCACCACCAAGAAGACGACGAAAAAGCCGACCACCACCACCAAGAAGACGACGAAAAAGCCGACCACCACGACGACGAAAAAACCGACCACCACGACGACGAAAAAGCCGACCACGACGACGACGACCGCGAAACCCACCACCACGACGACGACCGCGAAACCGACGACTACCACGACGACGACCGCGAAACCCACCACCACGACGACGACCGCGAAACCGACGACTACCACGACGACGACCGCGAAACCCAC
>CACWOA010000050.1:0-9931 GCA_902762395.1 uncultured Ruminococcus sp. | reverse complement strand
CGACGACGACCGCGAAACCCACGACTACCACGACGACGACCGCGAAACCCACCACCGTTTCCACAACGGCTTCTACGACGGCGCCTACAAATCCGACAAACGGTGACGGGCATTCAGATAATGAATAAAAAAGTGCTTGACAAAACGGTTTTTTTGCGATATGATAACCATATCGGATTGATTCATCAGGAAAAAACAATGAGGGAGAACAAACCTTTTTGCTTTATGTCACAGAGATTTGCCTGTAAGCTGAGAGGGCAAACGAAGCATCAGGGTATAAACCGCTCCTGAGTGCGGAATGAAAAGGCTGCCTTGACCTGCAGGGCGGCACAAGTTCCGACGTGTGGTCCGCGTTACAGACCGAATGAGCGGGCGCGAACGGAATCTGTATTTTGATTCGCGTCAAAACGGGTGGAACCGTGGGCGCTGCGATTTTGTGTATCGAAGCCTCACCCCGAATGTACCTGACGGTACGTTCGGGGTGTTTTTTTATTTTTTGATTATTTGATTTAGTCCATGATGACTGCATGATTTTACAGGAGGTATTATTTATGATTCAGGTAACATTGAAAGGCGATGTCAAAGAATTTGATGCCGGCATTTCCGTCGCGGACATTGCCAAATCCATCGGCGCGGGTCTGTATAAATCCGCGTGTGCCGCCAAAGTGGACGGCAAGGTGTGCGATCTGCGCACGGTTCTGGAGAAGGACTGCGAGGTGGAGATTCTCACCTTCGACGATATCGACGGCAAAAAGGCGTTCTGGCACAGCACGTCCCACATTTTAGCGCAGGCGGTCAAACACCTTTACCCCGACGCCAAGCTGTCCATCGGTCCCGCGATCGACAACGGCTTCTACTACGATTTTGACGTGGAAAAACCCTTTACCGCCGACGATCTCGCCGCCATCGAGAAGGAAATGAAGGCGATTGTCAAGAGCGGCATGCCGATTGAAAAATTTGAGCTGGCGCCCGACAAGGCGCTGGCGCTTCTCGAAGAAATGCAGGAGCCGTATAAGGTGGAGCTTTGCCGGGAACACGCCGACAAGGGCGAGGATATTTCCTTCTACAAGCAGGGCGATTTCACCGATCTCTGCGCGGGACCTCATCTCATGAGTGTGGCTCCCGTCAAGGCGTTCAAGCTTACCAACTGCACGGGCGCTTACTGGCGCGGCGACTCCAAAAACAAAATGCTCTGCCGTATCTACGGCGTGTCCTTCCCCAAGGCGTCCCAGCTCGAAGAACATCTGGCTATGCTGGAGGAAGCCAAGAAGCGCGACCACAACAAGCTCGGCAGAGAGCTGGAACTTTTCACCACGGTGGACGTCATCGGTCAGGGATTGGCGATCCTGCTGCCGAAAGGCGCGAGAATCATTCAACTTCTCCAGCGATTTGTCGAGGATGAAGAACAGAAGCGCGGCTGGCTGCTCACTAAAACGCCCTTTATGGCCAAGAGCGACCTCTACAAAATCAGCGGTCACTGGGATCACTACAAGGACGGTATGTTTGTGCTGGGCGAGGAAGAGGAAGGCAAGGACTGCTACGCCCTGCGTCCGATGACCTGTCCTTTCCAGTACCAGGCGTATCTTAACCGTCCGCGTTCCTACCGCGACCTGCCGCTGCGCTACAACGAGACATCCACGCTTTTCCGCAATGAGGAAAGCGGCGAAATGCACGGCTTGATCCGTCTGCGTCAGTTCACGATTTCCGAAGGTCATCTGATGTGCCGTCCCGATCAGTTGGAGGATGAATTCAAGGGCTGTCTCGAGCTTGCCATCTATATGCTGAAAACGCTGGGGCTGTATGAGGACGCGTCCTACCGCTTCTCCCAGTGGGATCCCGACAACCGCGACAAATACATCGGAACGCAGGAGCAGTGGGACGAGGCGCAGGGCAAGATGAAGAACATCCTTGACGACCTGCAGGTGCCCTATGTCATCGGCATTGGCGAGGCGGCCTTCTACGGCCCCAAGCTGGACATCCAGATCAAGAACGTCCACGGCAAAGAGGATACGCTCATCACCATCCAGATCGACCAGATGCTGGCGGAGAAATTCGGCATGGAATATACCGACCGCGACGGCACCAAGAAGCGCCCCTACATCATCCACAGAACCTCCATCGGCTGCTACGAGAGAACGCTCGCCTACCTCATTGAAAAATACGCGGGCGCGTTTCCGACATGGCTTGCGCCGGTGCAGGTCAAGCTCCTGCCCATCGCGGACAGACATCTCGACTACCTCTATGACGTGATGAAAGCGCTCGAAGCCGAGGGCATCCGCTGCGAGGTGGACGACCGCAACGAAAAGATCGGCTACAAGATTCGCGAGGCACAGATGAAGAAGGTGCCTTACATGGTTATCGTGGGCGACAAGGACATCGAAAACGGCACGGTGGCGGTGCGTTCCCGCAAGGACGGCGACGTCGGCGCCATGAAGCCGGAGGAATTTGTCAGCCTGATCGTGGAAAAAGTGAAGTCCAAGGTCATCGACTGCTGATGAATGAGACAATATGAAAATTACCGTACTCGATATGGATACGGCTGCCATCGGCGGCGATATTTCCCTTGACGCGCTGGCGGAACTGGGGGAGCTGAAGGTGGTGGGAGAGACGGATCTCTCCCGCACCGCTTCGCTCATCGGCGACGCGCAGGCGGCGATTATCAACAAGAGCCGCATTACCCGCGGGGTGATGGAGCAGTGTCCCCATTTACAATACATCGGTCTGATGGGAACCGGATTCGATCAGGTGGATATCGCCGCCGCGAGGGAGCGGGGGATTACGGTCTGCAATGTGCCGGATTATTCGTCCGACGCGGTGGCGCAGCACACCTTTGCGCTGATTCTCAATCACTTCTGCCGGATCGCCGAATATGCCGCCGACTGCGCTGCCGGCGGCTGGACGGAGAAGAAATTCTTCTCGGTGTTCGGCAGGGAAACGCACGAACTGGGCGGCAAGACCATCGGTCTGGTGGGCTGCGGCGGCATCGGACGCAGAGTCGCCGCCATTGCGAATGCCTTCGGAATGCGGGTGCTGGTCTACAACCGCCACCCCGCCGCGCTCGCGGATATTCCCTATATCCGCTGTGTTCCGCTGGAGGAACTGCTGCGCCGCTCGGATGTGGTTTCGATTCACTGCCCCCTGAATGACGAATCGCGCGGTCTCATTGACGCGCACGCCCTGTCGCTGATGAAGCCCACCGCCCTGTTTGTCAACACTTCGCGCGGGGGGATTATGGACGAAGCCGCGCTGGCGCGGGCGCTCAACGAAGACTGGATTGCGGCGGCGGCGCTGGACGCGCTGACGGAGGAACCCATGTCCGCCGATACGCCGCTGCGCACCGCCAAACACCTCGTGCTGACCCCGCATATCGCGTGGGCGCCGGTAGAGACGCGGGAACGGCTCTTTGGCATCGTTTATGATAATCTCAAGGGCTGGATGAGCGGTGCGCCGCAGAATGTGGTAAGCTGAAAAGACAGATACAGAAAAAATCCTGACGGTTTCAAAATTGTCGGGATTTTTTCGTTTTTTTCGTACCTGTTGATAAAAAAACAAAAAAGTTATCAAAAAGCACTTTAATTTTATGCAATTGTATGGTATAATGACAATAACTGTAGAATATGAGAATGAAAGACGATTTCTCATAATATGAATCTAATTCTGAAAGGTTGTTGGAAATGGCGATCACGTTTACCGTTTCACTGGCAAAAATCATCAAAGAGTTCTCGCTCGAACCGCTTGTGATGGAGAAGAATCCCGAGGAAGTGCTGATTTCCTCCAATGAAATCAACCGTCCCGGCGTAGAGCTGACGGGATTTTTCGATTTTTACGACAACGGGCGTATTTTGGTGTGCGGCAACACGGAAATGGCGTATTTAGGGGAATTTCCCGCCGAAAAGCGCGCCAAGGTGCTTGACGATCTCATGTCGCGCGGTGCGCCTGCGCTGATTCTCTGCCGCAGCTTTGAGCCGTTTGAGGAGATGACCGCAGCCGCCAAAAAGTACAATATGCCCATGCTGGTCACACCGGAAGCCACTTCGCACTTCATTTCCGACCTGATCGCGTTCCTCAATGTGGAGCTGGCGCCCCGCATCACGCGCCACGGCGTTCTGGTGGAAGTCTACGGCGAAGGCATCCTGCTGCTGGGCGACAGCGGCGTCGGCAAGAGCGAAACCGCCATCGAGCTGGTCAAGCGCGGTCATCGTCTGATTGCGGATGACGCGGTGGAGATCCGCAAGGTTTCCAACAAGACCCTCGTCGGTTCGGCTCCCGCCAATATCCGTCACTTTATCGAGCTGCGCGGCATCGGCATCATCAACGCCCGCCGCATTTTCGGTATGGGTTCCATCAAAATCACCGAGAAGATCGACCTGGTCATCAGCCTCGAAAACTGGGACAGCGAAAAGGTCTATGACCGCATGGGCATGGAGAACGAATACACCGAGCTTCTCGGCAACAAGCTGCCCATGCTGACCATTCCCATCAAGCCGGGGCGCAACCTCGCCATTATCATCGAGGTCGCCGCTATGAACAACCGTCAGAAAAAGATGGGCTACAACGCGGCGCAGGAGCTGCTGCACAATCTCGGCATGGACGCCGCGCCCGCTACACCCGAAGTCAAGGAAGAATGGGACAGCCTTAACTAAGACCATATTCAAAAATATTTGTCATATTTCGCAATTAATGCATGAGTTTCGCATGAGCGGGGCTGTGTATTAACATACTATTCTTGTTGAGGTGTATATTTATGTACAATCTTGGTATTGACCTTGGCGGCATGAGCGTCAAGGTGGGCGTTGTGGATGAAAACAACGCCATCATCGGCAAAGCGGCGGTTCCCACGAACTCTCCGAATCAGCCTCCCCGTCCCGCGGACGACATTATGGATGACATCGCCACGGCCTGCAAACTGGCAGTGGAAAACGCGGGTGTGAGCTTTGACGAGGTGGCGCATATCGGTCTGGGATGCCCCGGTTCTGTCAATTCCGCGACAGGTATGCTGGAATTCTCCGGCAATTTAGGTATGCGCAATTATCCCGTTTCCGCCAAGCTGGAGGAGCGTCTGGACCGCAAAGTGTTTGTGGAGAACGACGCGAACGCGGCGGCATTCGGCGAGTCCATCGCGGGCGCGGCCAAGGGCGCGAAGAATGCGGTTTGCGTTACGCTCGGCACCGGCGTCGGCGGCGGCATCATCATCGACGGCAGAATCTACAGCGGTTCCAACTACGCGGGCGGCGAGCTGGGTCATATGGTGATCGTGGCGGGCGGCAAATACTGCACCTGCGGCAGACACGGCTGCTGGGAGGCGTATGCTTCCGCGACCGCGCTGATTTATCAGACGCAGATCAAGATGCTCGACGACAAGGCTTCCGAAATGTGGAACCTGGTCGAGGGCGACCTGAGAAACGTCACCGGACGCACAGCGTTTGACGGCTATCGCATGGGTGACAAGTCGGCGTGCGAGGTCGTGGACAAATACATTCAGTACATCGCCTGCGGTCTGACCAACGTCATCAATATCTTCCAGCCCGACATCATCTGCATCGGCGGCGGTGTGAGCAAGGAGGGCGACACCCTGATTGCGCCGCTGATGGGGTATGTCAACGCGGAGCGCTTCGGCAAGAACCTCTCCAAGCAGACCGAAATCGTGACCGCCCAGTTGGGCAACGACGCGGGCATTATCGGCGCGGCGAATCTTTATCTGAACGCGGAGTAAGAGGGCAGCGTATTATTTTATAAATAAACATTCGGAGGAATTCATATCTGATGGGGAATCAATATTTGCATTACAAGTCACAGCTCAAGGACATCGGCTGCGAGGTCAGGGCAGACGAGCCGATGAAGCAGCATACGTCGTTCAGAATCGGGGGAGCTGCCGATTGGTTTGTCACGGTGCATGACGAGCGGCAGTTGCGCGACGTTCTCGCGCTGGCGAGGCGGGAGAATATCCCGGTTTTCGTGCTGGGCAACGGTTCCAACCTGCTGGTTTCCGACAAGGGCATCCGCGGGATTGTGCTTCGACTGGGCGGTGCGTTCTGTGACATCGGGCTGAATTCCGACGGCACCATACACTGCGGCGCGGGGGCGCAGCTTTCGA
Source organism: uncultured Ruminococcus sp. (assembly GCA_902762395.1). Lineage (GTDB taxonomy): Bacteria > Bacillota > Clostridia > Oscillospirales > Acutalibacteraceae > RUG762. Next base: position 3,837 of record CACWOA010000050.1, on the reverse strand, counting down.
GGCTGTGCGCCTTCGCGCTGGAGCGTTCGCTCACGGGTCTGGAATTTGCCTGGGGCATTCCCGGCTCGTGCGGCGGCGCGGCGCTGATGGATGCGGGCGCCTACGGCGGCGAAATGAAGGATGTGATCGTTTCCTGCGAGCATATCTGCCTTGCCACGGGAGAGAGCGGTCGCTTCGCGGGTGACGAGCTGGATTTTGCCTATCGCCACAGCGTTTATTCCGGCGGCGGCTACGTCATCACGGCGCTCAACCTCAGACTCGAAAAGGGAGACAAGGAGGTCATTCGCGCCAGAATGGATGAACTGATGGGACGGCGCAAGGACAAACAGCCGCTCGAATACCCGAGTGCGGGCAGCATATTCAAGCGCCCCGAGGGGTATTTTGCGGGCGGACTCATCGAGCAGTGCGGCTTGAAGGGCGCGCAGACGGGCGGCGCGCAGGTCAGTCCGAAGCACGCGGGATTCATTGTGAATGTCGGCGGCGCCACCTGCGAGGATGTACTCACACTGATTGGCAGCATTCAGCGCAAGGTCAAGGAAGAAACCGGCGTGGATCTGGAATGTGAGGTTCGCAAGACGGGCGAATGACCACAGGATGTATTTTTGCGGATAGAGACGGAAAGCGAGAAAAAGAGGAAAATTATGGAATTTATCATTGTGACGGGTCTTTCCGGCGCGGGAAAATCCTTGGTAGTGGACGCGCTGGAGGACAGCGGATATTACTGTGTAGACAATATGCCTCCTGTCATGATTCTGCGGTTTTACCGCATTTGCATGAAATCGCAGGAGGAATTTGACAAGGTGGCGGTTGTCACCGATATACGCGGTGGCGAGCCGTTCCGCACGTTGATTACCGATCTGGAGGTACTCAAGGTGCAAAAGAGCCCCTTTAAGGTGCTTTTTATTGATTGCAGCAAGCATGTGCTTCTCAACCGCTTCAAAGAAACGCGGCGCAAGCATCCCCTGGCGGACGAACACGAGGGTTCGGTGGAGGAAGCCATCGAGGCGGAGAGAAAGCTTCTGGAGCCTGCCTATAAGATGTCGGATTACCTGATCGACACGACGGCGCTCTCTCCCACGCAGCTCAAGGAACGCGTCAAGGATATGTTCGGAGACAATGTTTCGGAGCAGATGGTGGTGCGTGTGATGTCCTTCGGGTTCAAATACGGACCCAACAAGGAGGCGGACCTGATGTTTGACGTGCGCTGCTTCCCCAACCCCTACTATGTTCCGGAGTTGCGCAGCCATACCGGATTGGAGGCTTGCGTGCGGGATTATGTGATGAAGGACGAAGTGACGCGCGGTTTTATCGCCAAACTCTACGACATGGTGGATTATCTGCTGCCCCTTTATAAAAAGGAAGGCAAGAGCGAACTGGTGGTGGCGATCGGCTGCACCGGCGGCAGACACCGTTCCGTGACCATCGCGGAAAATCTGGGCGCGTATCTTGCCTCCAACGGCAACAAGGTGATTATTTCACATCGCGATATGAAAAAGTAGCGGTTGCAAAGGTGGCAGCAGAACAGAAAATGTCTTACTCATCTATGGCAAAAAGCGAATTGTGCCGCGTCAGACCGGAAAACGAGTGCTGCCGTGCGGCGGAGGCTTACGGGCTGATGCTGTATGCCAAGCTCCTCAGCGAACGGCACGATTCCTATTCAACAGACAACAAGATCATCGCCAGCCTGATCTGCGAATATGCCGCCTCGGTTTGCGGCGTGTATGCCGACGTGCTGACCTATCCCAAAAGCAGCGGCGGCGCTCATCGCTTTGCGGTTAAAATTCCCAACGAGGAACAGAAGAAGATGATCTGCGCGCGGTTCGCGGGCGCAGGGGGGATTCTGGCAAATGAATGCTGCCTGAACGCCTTTCTGCGGGGCGCGTTTATCGTGTGCGGCACCGTGACCGAGCCGCAGAAGGACTACCATCTCGAATTTGCGGCAGGCAGTCAGCGGCGCTGCGAGATATTGGCGGGTGTGATGCAGCGCGTGGGCATTCACTGTCACCAACTGCAGCGCAGTGACAGGTGGGTGCTGTACGTCAAGGACGCGGACGGCATCATCCATCTGATGAACCGCATAGGGGCGCGTTATGCCGCGCAGAATCTCGAACAGACCCGCACGGTGCGCGGCTGGCGCAACAATGCCAACCGCCGCGTCAACTGCGACCAGGCGAATATTGACCGCACACTCTCCGCTTCGGAGCAGCAGTGCGCGGCGATTCGCAAGCTCACCGAAAAACGGGGATGGGAGGGCATTCCGCCTCAATTGCGCGAGATCGCTTCTCTGCGTCTCGAAAATCCCGAAATGTCGCTGCGGGAGCTGAGCGAAAGCCTCAGTGAACCCATCACGCGCAGCGGCGTCAATCATCGGCTCAAAAAGCTGATGGAACTGGCGGAAGACAGCAAATAATATGATCTGACAAAAAAACGAATGACCCTCTGCGCTCTCGGCGGAAGGTCATTCGTTTTTTCATTGATTTTGATACTACTCGCGGTGAAAGACCACCGTCTTGCCGTCTTCATAGGCCAGTTCCATCATCGTTTCATAGGCATGGTAGCCGAAGGTGGGCTGTGCGCCGTGCTTTTTCAGAAATTCGCTGTCGGGGTCGGCTGCAAGGGGGGAAAACCGGATATTGCCCTTTTGCGCGATATAGCTGCCGTCGGATGTGAGCTTTACCGCCACGACGCCCGTATTGAACATGGTGTAGTCCATCCGGTAGGTGCCGTCGGATTGGATGGTCAGCAGAATATCGACGGCAATGCCGTAATCGGTTTCTTCATAATCGGCGGCTGTCCGGTCCGTGCAGCGCCATGTGCCGACCAGCTTTTCGTCTGTCCGTGTGCCGTCGGTGTCAAAGGAGACAGGCGACAGGTCAGAGGCGGAGACGCTTTTGGCGGGATACATCCCCTCCATGACCAGCCACACGCCGCCCGACACAAGGATGGCGATGACGGCTGTCAGCGACAGGATCGCGGCGAGATAGCCGCCGCTTTTTTGCGGAGCTTCGTTGGTTTCCACGATGTAATGTCCGCAATAGGTACAGAATTTCGCGTTGTTTTTCAGTTTCTTTCCGCAATGACCGCATCTCATGGCAAAAGTTCCTCCTGATCGGTGATGAATGGTATATACAACAAATGACGGTATTGTTATTGTATCACAGGATGCAAAAAACGTCAATCTTGTTTTAGCAAATCTTTTTCCAACTCCCCCACTAACCGCTAAATCCCCTTGACATTCCTGCGCGGAGAGATTATAATGAGGATGAACAAAGTTGAACGAAAAATAATAAAAAAACGGTTCAGCTTATAGCAAAATCACCAAACGAATCAGCAAACGGAGGTAGATATGATGGAGACAAGACCGTATATTCCGTGGGATATCATCAGCGGATTTATGACCGATGTATTCAAGGCATACGGCGTGCCGGAGGAGGACGCTAAAATCTGTACGGATGTGCTGCTCGAATCCGACCGCAGGGGCATTGAAAGCCACGGCTGCAACCGTTTCAAGCCGATCTATCTTGACCGCATCAAAAACGGCACGCTGCTGCCGGAGACAAAGATCGAAATCGTCAGGGAAACACCCACCACGGTGGTGATGAACGCCAACAACGGCATGGGGATGGTGGCGAGCTACCGCATGATGGAGCGGCTGATAGAAAAAGCCCGTGTGTACGGCATGGCAGGCGGTACGATTTTTAATTCCACCCACTACGGCATCGCGGGATATTGGACCACGATGGCGGAAAAGGCGGGCATGATCGGCATCACCGGCACCAACGCCCGCCCCTCTGTCGCGCCGACCTTCGGCGTGGAGCCGATGATGGGAACCAATCC
>CACWOA010000049.1 GCA_902762395.1 uncultured Ruminococcus sp. | reverse complement strand
TCTGACCTGCGGCAATGCCATGTTGATACAATTCATCAAAAAGGAGAAAGATAGACTATGGATACTACTTATATTTTCATCGGAGTTGCAGTTGTTATTGTCGCTATCGTGGTGATTTACAGCATACTCCGCAACAAAAAATTAACGATAACGGCATCGAGGCAGACGCGGTGATTTCCCGCATTGATATCGATACCGATACCGACGTCGACGGCGGCGTTACCGAGAATAAAACGTATTATGTCGATTATCAGAATGCCGAGGGTCAAATTGTGACCGCCAAGCTCGGCAATCCTCCGTTCGGCGCGGCAGTCGGCACCGCCATGCGTGTGAAGTATCTGCCGGAGAAGCCGAAATATGTAAGCTGCGTAAAGTAATTTGCATATAGAAATTTATTTGAAAAGGAGTTTTGTTTTATGAAGTACGAAATCAAAGGCGATAATTTACCCGTTGTATTGTGCCATCTGGAAGCCGGCGAGGAAATGACCTGTGAGGGCGGCTCTATGTCGTGGATGGACGACGAAATCGAAATGAAGACGCAGGCAGGCGGCATCGGCAAGGCGCTTGGCAGAATGTTTACCGGAGAAAAAATGTTCCAGAACAAGTACATTGCCAAGAGCGCCGGCGAAATCGCGTTTGCTTCTTCCTTCCCCGGCTCGATCCGTGCGGTCGAGGTAACGCCCGACAAGCCTGTGGTGGCTCAGAAGGGCGCATTTCTTGCCAGCTACGGCGACATCGAGGTTTCCGTGTTCTTCCAGAAGAAGATCGGCGCGGGTTTCTTCGGCGGCGAGGGCTTCCTCATGCAGAAGTACTCCGGCAACGGCATCGTGTTCCTTGAAATCGACGGCTCGGCAATCGAGTACGACATTCCCGCGGGCGACAAGAAGATCGTCGACACCGGTTATCTCGCAGCGATGGACGCTTCCTGCTCGATGGAAGTGGTTATGGTCAAGGGTGTGAAGAACATCTTCCTCGGCGGCGAGGGTCTGTTCAACACCGTGGTCAACGGTCCCGGACACATCATTCTCCAGACCATGCCGGTACAGAATACCGCATCCCTGCTTTACAACTATATGCCGCATTCCACTAACAGCTGAAAAGGAGAAAAGCATCATGAAAAAAGCAATCAGAACAATGATCGTCATTCTCACCGCAGGATTCATGCTCATGGCATTCGCCGCCTGCGAAGAAAAGAAGGATGATACCGGCAAAGACGACGCTGCCAACACGGAAATCATTATGAAGGCGGTTTTTGAGAATATCACTTCCAGCGACCGGTATAAAGAATGGAAACAAATGAATCCCGAAGCCACCATACAGGAAAAGCTGTACGGAAACACAATCACCTTCACCGTCGAGAGCAGTATAGATACCGACAGCATAAAGGAAGAGGATGTTACGAATGATATGCCTGTCAGCTCCGGTGAATATGTCTTTACATTTGACGGGGATTATATCGTATACAAAGCACAGGACGCAAAGCGCACGAGCAATCCATTCTCCACGTATATCCTGATTGCAATCTGTGATTATTACGGAATGAACTGGGTCACGGCAAACGAATATATCTGCGCCCATCCCGATAACACGTATTATATCATAGATACGGACGCCAATACCATTAAGATTTACGCTGTCAACAATTGGAAAATGGACTGAAAAAAGGAGAAACAACATCATAAAAAAAACAATCAGAACCATCATTTCCATTCTCACCGCAGGACTCATGCTTATGGCGTTTGCATCCTGCGGAGAGAAAAAGAATGAATTGATGCAGGGTATTTATGAAAAACTCACCGCCGCCGATTCGAGCTATTCCGAATGGAAATCCGGATTCAATGCTACCACATTTGAAGAAAAGCTCGACGGTGAAGCCATCGTCATCACCGCAAAGGGCGAAGAAGGAATGAACGGAGAATACACATTCACGCATGACGGCGATTACATCATCTATACCACTGCCGACAAAGAGGATTATTCGGGCTATTCCGTATTCATGTTTATCAGAGACGCTGTGGGTGATTATTACGGCATGAACAGTACCCTGATGAACGGCTATCTTGCGGGACTTCAAAACTTCGGCTTTGAAAACAAGTATCTGAACATCGATATGGAAAAAGGCGAATATAAAATTTATTCCGCAAGTAAATGGGATATGAAAGAGCTTGACGAAATGTATGTCAACGATGCTGCGCTGGAATACTCCGAAGCCCTCACAGAAGATGATGTAAACAGGATCATCAACTCCGGCAAAATTACGGTTGTCACATACGGCAACAAAGATCATTTCAAAATGTTTGTCTATGAATACGGCGACAAAAACACAGACCTCACCTACAAATCCATCATGGCCGTTATGAATAAGTTTCAGCCAACGGATTACGAGCTTTTTAACAAATATTACACCGAACTGAAGGAGGTTAAAGACGCGGACGGCTTTACCGTTACCTTCGGTCTTGACAAGAGTATGGAGGAAGCGGGTGAAATAACAGGGCTGGATGATTACAGCTGCGTTACCATTATTTATAACGCTTCCAAATAAGTCGGCATATACCTGCCAGATTATTATATTGTGAAGAGGTGTTGAGATGAGTAAAAAAATCTCTAAAAATTCATACCGTATACTTTCTGCGATACTGGCGGTGCTTCTTGTCGGCGTTATGGCCGTGCAGTGCGTTTATTGGGCAGGCGGTTTCAAACCGAAGAAAGAAGACAGTGAGACAATCTACAGAGGCAGCCTGACACGCATGGGCTACACGCTGGATCAGGTAGTTGTGCTGAGCCGTCACAATATCCGTTCTCCGCTTGTCGGCGGAGGTTCGCTGCTTGGCGACATTACGCCGAACGAGTGGGTGGAGTGGTCTTCCGATCCAAGTGAGCTTTCTGTCCGCGGCGGCGTGCTGGAAACCGAAATGGGCGAGTTTTTCCGCAAATGGCTGGAAGCGGAGGGACTTTTTGAAAAGAACGAAAAACCCGCTAAAAATGAAGTTCGTTTTTATGCCAATTCCAAGCAGCGCACGATTGCCACAGCGCGGTTTTTCTCAGCGGGGCTTCTCCCGACCGCAAATGCCAAGGTAGAGTATAAAGTGGAGTACGACAAAATGGACCCCGTTTTTAACCCACAGCTTACCTTTGTCTCCGATGTATACAACTCCGACGCGGAAAAGCAGGTATGGGAGTTGTACACCGACACGGTAAACAAACTAAGCGACAATTATTCGCTGCTCGCCGACGTGATCGACATGGAAGAGTCCGTCGCGTGGAGGGAAGGCACCGTCACGGAGCTGCGCACAGACGATACCAAGCTGAAACTGGAACTGAACGCGGAGCCTGCCATGACCGGTTCCCTTAAAACAGCCTGTTCCGTAAGCGACGCGCTGATACTGCAATACTATGAGGAACCGGATGAGGAAAAAGCGGCATTCGGACATGAGCTGACACAGGAACAGTGGGAACAGATCGCGGAAATTAAGGACGTCTACGGAGATGTATTGTTTACCGCCCCGCTGATAGCCTCCAATGTAGCTCACCCGCTGCTTCAGGAAATCCAGAAAGAGATGCGGACAACGGACAGAAAATTTACCTTCCTTTGCGGACATGATTCCAATGTCGGCAGCGTATTGGCGGCGCTGAAGGCGGAAGATTATACGCTTCCCTATTCCATCGAAAAAAAGACGCCCATTGGCTGCAAACTGGTATTCTGCCGCTGGCACGACGAAAACGGAAAGTCATACTGCTCTCTCGACCTTGTCTATCAGACGACACAGCAGCTTCGCAATGTGACGCTGCTCGATCTGAATGAAAGTCCCATCGCGGTTCCAATCAAACTCAGCGAACTTGACAGCGTCGATGAAGGGCTGTATGAAGAAGATGCGTTTATGGCAAGATTGCAGGAAGCCATAAGCGAATACGACGCTATTTTGGAAAAATACACGTCCGAAGAGGAAAACAAGAAAGCGGCATAGTCATATCACTGAATGATAAAGGAGTTTTTTCTATGAAAGCAATTAAAAACATCGTTCTCTTTGCGCTGGTTTCTATTATGCTATTCAGCGTAGTTGCATGTAATGCTTCTGAAAAGGAAACCGTCGATTATTCCGGCGAATATGTTGAGACGGTCGGTCAGAGAGCATCCATTACTGTCACCAAAAAGGATGACGGATACGACGTGTGGGTCAGATGGCCAAACAGCGCGGAGGAAGTCTACAACTGGAATTTCAGCGGTACATTTGACGACGACGGCGTTATGAATTACACCGGCTGCGAAAAAACGATCATCACATTTGACGAGAACGGCAACGACATTAGCAATACCGAATACACCGACGGCACCGGTAAACTTATCTATAAGGACAACGTCCTGACTTGGCAGGACGACAAGGATAACGCCGGCAATGACGCTAAATTTGAGAAAGATTAATTCTACCCTCCTGTATTGACGGAAAGCGGTGTATTGCTGTGATAGTATCCTGCCGTGCGCCGCTTTCTGTCGTTAAATAATGAAATATATGATGTACGACAAAGGAGAAGTCAAAGTATGAAAAGAAGTATGGCATTGCTGTTGTCTGTTCTTCTTCTGATGACAACGGTCTGTGCGAAACAATCCGACAAAGACAATGACACGATTCCCAACTGGTCGGAAAATTCACCCGCCATGAAGTCCATCGTTGCTTTTGTGAACGAGGTGTGCGATGAATCGTCCGACAGCTATGTGCCGCCGGAGCAGCGTGTCGCTGTGTTTGATTCGGACGGTACGCTTTACGGGGAGCTTTTCCCGACCTATTTCGACCAGTGCCTGATGATGTACCGGCTGCTGCACGACGACACATACAAAGCAAATCCAGAAGACAAGGCATTTGCTCTGGAACTTGAAACGGCATTTCTCACCGGTCAACCCGAACCGAAAGCGCCCCGGTCCACCGGTCAGATCACCACGGAGTCCTTTAAGGGATATACGGTCGAAGCATACCGTCAATATATCCGGGACTTTATGTCACAGCCCGCGCTCGGCTTTGAAGGCATGACCTACGGTCAGGGCAGCTACAAGCCGATGGTAACGCTGATTGAGTACCTGGTGGAGCACGATTTCATGGTGTATATCGTCAGCGGCGCCGAAACCAACCTTCTTCGTGAGCTTTGGCAGGACGATCTCGGTCAGTGGATTCCTCCATACCGCATCATCGGCAGCACGATATCCCTCGTTGCCACAGGACAAGGAGACAAGGCTTTACGCGACTACAATCTGACAGACGATGACGAGGTGCTTATCGGTGGCGATATGACATACAAGTGTCTGAAAATGGGCAAGGTGGCAAGCATCGTCAACCAGATCGGCATAGCGCCGACGCTGGCATTCGGCAACAGTTCGGGCGATTTTGCAATGGGTACTTATGCCGTCCGCAACGGGGGCAAGGCCTATATGCTGCTATGCGACGATACCGAACGCGATTACGGCGATACTGAAAAAGCCGCCAAATTCGACAAGCAATGCAAAGAACTCGGATTTGAAACCGTGTCCATGAAGGATGATTTTGCCACAATTTACGGCGACAATGTCAAAAAGACAAGCATTGTGCAGGAGCAAGAGCTTGCGCCGGCGGCGTAATGCGGGATCCTTGATAAAAAGGAGCAATGTCAATCCTGAAACGGCAGGGCGATTGTCGATACGGTTTTGCCGAAATTCAAACAAGTCGCGCCTATACTGCCCAAAATGATTGCACTTCTGGGCTGATCCGTATAGCGAAAAAACATGGCTGCCACACGGCGGAAGTTGATTTCCTGTGTGACAGCCAAACTTTTTATCTGCCCTGTCCAATATATGTCCAATATAAAGGACGAAATATCAAACAAACTTTTGCCTGTTGCTTTATATATTTTAACTAATTAGACATCTTTGATACAAAAAGTTCATAGCATATTAACAAATTGTTTTGTTTTCTACAGATTTATATTGGACATTTATTGGACAATGTATGATACAGTAACTATGAGAGCGAGTGCTTCGGTGAAATGATTCTTTGAACAGAGGCAAGAAAAAACAGGAGTGTTCGACATGAAGTTTGACAAATCCATTCTGATACAAATGGCGGTCGTTGTCGGCATCGTAGCACTTATGTGGGTGCTTATGAGAGTCAACCGCATTCTTTTCCGTGAAATCAGAAAGAAGCAGGAAGGATTGCATCTGCTTTTCTTTGAGCGAATCAACAAATCAGTTATTCTCATCGGCGGCACGATACTGGCGCTTTCCGGCTTCGGCGGTCTTGGCTCGGTATGGAAAACCTTCCTGGCCGGAACAGCCATCATCAGCGCGGTGCTGGCATTTGCCGCGCAGGACGTCATAAAAGACGTGCTGGGCGGGTTGATGATCAGCATTTACAAACCGTTTGAAATCGGCAACCGCGTTGAACTGGAGAACGGAACGACGGGCATTATTCAGGATATTACCATGCGTCACGTCGTGATCGTCACTTTGGAAAACCAAAGAGTCATCATTCCCAACAGCAAGCTCAACGCCATGATCATCAGAAATTACAGCTATCATACCACAAATCGCTCGGCACAGTTCAGCTTTCACATTGCCTATGGCAGCGACGTGGAAAAAGCCATGAATGTCATCCGGCAGACTGTCAAAGCGTCTCCGTACAGTATCCCAGGCAGGAATACCAAAAACGGCAAAGAGTACGGAGATGTTTATTTTCTGGCGTATGAGGACAGCAGTCTGAAGCTGGTAACAACGGTGTATTATAAGCCTGCTATCGCGTCAGAGGCTGTGATTTCCGATATCAACCTTCGCGTTTATCACGCGCTGCATGAAAACGGCATAGAGATTCCCTTCCCCTACATCAATGTGGTGCAGAAGAATACCGGAAACAAGGAGGAATCGCAATGAGAGCCATCTGTGTCGATGATGAAAAAATACTCATAGATCACACGGTTTCCATGTGCTCCGAACTGCCTCAGATCGACGAGGTACGTGGTTTTACCAAACCGAAAGAGGCGCTGCAATGGCTGGAGGACAACACCGCCGACCTTGCGCTTCTTGACATTGATATGCCTACGATGAACGGTATTGAACTGGCGATGCGTATCAAGGAGAAATCGCCGGATACGGCTATTATCTTTATCACAGGTTATTCCCATTATGCGGTGGATGCTTTTCAGGTGCGCGCCTCCGGCTATCGGCTCAAGCCGATCACCCAGGAGATGCTCGCGAAAGATGTGGAATACGCGCTATCCGGAATGCCGAAAAAACTGGCGTCGCACGTGCTGGTGTGTACGTTCGGAAATTTTGACGTGTTTGTTGACGGTAAACCTGTCAGATTCAAGATGGCAAGATGCAAGGAACTCCTTGCTTATCTGGTTGACAGGCACGGCAGAAATGTGACCCGTGCGGAAGCCTTTGGGATTCTGTGGGAAGACCGATTGTATGATCGCCCGATGCAGAAGCAGTTGGACGTCATGATCAGAAGTATGCGAGCCACCTTGCAGGAGTACGGAATCGAGAGAATATTTGAAATGAAGCACGGTACCATGAGAATCTGTCCGGAGCAGTTTACCTGCGACGCCTATCTGTTTTTTGAAGGCAATCTTGACGCCATCAATTCCTATCATGGTGAATACATGACAGCCTATTCGTGGGCAAATATAACAGAAGGATATATTTCCTGGCAGATGGGAAAAATCATGTCGTAAATAATTGTACAGTGGAAAACCACCGTGAAAGGAGTGAAATAACGAATGAAAAAGTCCAATGACCTTTATGAGCTTAGCCCTGAACAACTGGAAATTTTCAGCGACGGAAAGTATCTTCCGGGTAATTACAAAAGAGAAGCCGACGCCTTCTTAAAAACGTGTATAGGGGCACAAATGTATGATAAAGTCATGAGCGCCGAAGCGGGACGCAGGCATCCTTATGTGGCGGCAAGACTGTTTTTGAGTGAGGATGACTGGAGAAAATATGTGTGGATCGAACAGTATGGGTCTTTGGACGATTATCCGCATCATAATGGGTAAGCAAACCGGAACACATTCTGTTTCAGGCAGCGATATTATCACTGAAATAAAAATTTTGGGAGGAATTACTTATGCTGAACATCACCAAAACAATCAAAAACAACGAAGCCGACTTTGCGCTGGAAGGGCGTCTGGATACCGTTACCGCTCCCGATCTGGAAAAGGAACTCAAATCGTCGCTGGACGGCATCACAGAACTGCGCTTCGACTTTGAAAAGCTCACATACATTTCTTCCGCGGGATTGCGCGTACTGCTGTCCGCCCAGAAGCAAATGAACTCGCAGGGCAATATGACGCTTCATCACGTCAACGAAACGATTATGGAAATATTTGAAGTTACCGGATTTTCGGATATCTTAACCATCGAGTAAGCTATAAAGGAGACTGTTATGGTAGCTTCAACTGTAAAAATCCCGCTGGTCGGGCGTATTGACATGAGTAATGCCGCGGAAACCGAAAAGCAGATACAGGCACAGCTCGCGGGAAAAGAGAATGTTCCCGTGGAATTGGACGCGCAAGGACTGGAATATATTTCCAGCGCCGGTCTACGAGTGCTGCTGCGGCTGAAAAAAGATCACCCTGCTCTTTCCGTGACAGGCGTCAATTCCGCCGTTTACGAAATTTTGGAAATGACGGGATTCACCGAGATGATAACGGTGGAAAAAGCATACAGGACTGTTTCCATCGACGGCTGCGAGGAAATCGGACGCGGTGTAAACGGCACGATTTATCGCATCGATCAGGACAATGTGGTGAAGGTCTACAACAACGCCGACGCGCTTGACGATATCCGTCATGAACGCGAGATGGCGAAGCTAACGCTGATTCTCGGCATTCCCACCGCCATCTCCTACGATGTGGTAAAGGTCGGAAACAGCTACGGCTCGGTATTTGAACTGCTGAACGCGCGTTCCTTCACCAGAATTCTGACAGACGAGCCTCAGAAACTGGATTGGTGCGTGGGGGAATTTGTAAAATTACTCAAAAAAATCCACGGCACGGTTGTTCCCGAAGGTAAGCTCAAAGATATCAAAGAAAAGGTACTGTACTGGGTATCCACCATGCAGAGCTGTCTGCCGGCGGAGGCGGCGGAGAAGCTGCTCGCGCTTGTGCAGGCGGTGCCGCATGACAACCACATGATTCACGGAGATTTTCACACCAAAAACATCGAGCTGCAAAACGACGAAGTGCTGCTGATCGATATGGATACGCTTTCGGTAGGCAATCCCGTGTTTGAGCTGGCGCATATTTACAATTGTCTGATCGGTTTTTCCGAGTGGGATCACGAGCATATCAAACGCTTTCAAGGCTATGATTTTGAAACCGCCCAAACCTTCTGGGCTAAAGCGCTGGCCGCCTATCTGGAAACAGAGGATGAAGCCGAAATACGGAAAGCGGAGGGAAAAATCCGCATCGTAAGCTATACCCGCCTTCTCAGCCGTTCCATCCGCCACAGGGAGTATGAAACCGAAACAGGCAGTCATGAATTCGGCTTATGGAAGAGTGAACTTCTGGAATTACTTAATAAAACAGATACACTGCTGATATAAAAGGAAGTGTAAACCATCATGATCTCTTTATTGCTTGCTTTTGCCATACTGATAATCGGATACTTCGCGTACGGTCGGGTGACGGAAAAGATATTTGCCCCCGATGATAGGCCTACGCCTGCCGTTGCCATCAACGACGGCGTGGACTGTGTGCCGATGAAAACATGGAAGGCGTTTTTGATACAGCTGCTGAACATCGCCGGTACCGGACCCATCTTCGGCGCGTTGATGGGTGCGGTGTTCGGACCGGTCGTATTTCTGTGGATTGTCTTCGGCTCTATTCTGGGCGGCGCGGTGCATGACTATATGAGCGGCATGATCAGTTGCCGTCACGGGGGAGCTTCTATTGCCGAACTGTCCGGAACCTATCTGGGTA
>CACWOA010000048.1 GCA_902762395.1 uncultured Ruminococcus sp. | reverse complement strand
GTGATGATGCCCAAATTCCGCGCCGAATATGCCGCCGAGCTGAGCGACACGCTCAAGGCGATGGGAATGCCCCTTGCTTTTGACCGAGACAAGGCGGATTTTTCCGGCATAGCGGATGTCCGGCGGGAGAATCTGTATATCGGTCGTGTGCTGCACAAAACCGCCGTTTCCGTGGACGAGCGCGGCACCAGGGCAGGGGCGGGAACCGCTGTGGAAATCCAGACCAAAAGTATGCTCATGGGGCATTTTGTATATCTGAACCGTCCGTTTGTTTATATGATTGTTGACGATGCCACCTGTCTTCCGATTTTCATCGGCGCTGTCACGAGGGTGGAATAATGCCGTGACCAACCATTGTCGTTTACGCCCGGAAGGGATAGCGTCCCTCCTTCCGGGCGTTTTTTGATAATGATTTGTGTGTAGTTTGAAAAAAATGTTGAATTTGCGATCATCCAATGATATAATAAAGTTTAAAGACAATTTGAGTTAGTTGTATGTAATTTTTAGGAAAGGTGTTTTTTATATGGCTGAATATGCGATTGACACATCCGATATCAAGGAATGGGCGCCCCGGCTGCGGGCAGGCGACCGTGTGCTGCTGTCGGGAACCGTCTATACCTCGCGTGACGCGGCACACAAGCGCATCATGGCGCTGCTTGACAGCGGCGGGGCGCTTCCCTATGACCTGGACGGCGCGGTGGTTTACTATGCGGGACCCACGCCGGCTCCGGCGCATCTGGCTATCGGTTCCTGCGGACCTACCACATCCTGCCGCATGGATCCCTTTGCGCCGCGTATGCTCGATCTGGGACTCGGCGCGATGGTCGGCAAGGGGGGACGCTCCCCGGAAGTGGCGGAAGCCATTGCCCGCAACCACTCGGTGTACCTTTGTGCCGTGGGCGGGGCAGGCGCGCTGGCGTCCAAGTGCATCAAAAAGTGTGAGGTCATTGCTTTTGAGGATTTAGGCTGCGAGTCGGTCAAACGGCTTGTGTTTGAAAATTTTCCCCTCGTTGTCGCCATTGACTGTGAGGGCGGATCTTTATTTGAGGCATAATACAGAAAGGTTGTGTTGAATGATGAAAAAAAGAATTCTTCGTGCGGCATCCATGACACTGGCTTTGTCGCTGCTTGTCGGGATATGGTGTTCGGGGAATCGTTTCTCCGTCATAAAGGTATCCGCAGCGGAGGAGACGGCGCCGGAAGAAACGGAGGAAGTATCTGCGGAGGATGAATCGGTCGGATTTGCGGACAGCGTCGATATCGCTTCCCAGGTGCATTATGTCGCCAAGCCGCGGGTTGTCCGGCAAGCCCAACAGGTGTCGCTGCGACTTACCGACCAGAGCCGCAAGGGCGATTTTTCCGTGGTGCTGGATGACAAAGACCGATCCTTTGCCGTGGCGTGGTCGTCGGTCAAGCTGTCCTTTGCCGCGGACAGCCCCTTCACGCGTCTTTACATCAAGGTGGAAAGAGCCTGTGAATGGACCGTCACCCTGCCCGACGGCACAGAGATAGAATGCGGGAAGACAGGCTTCATCCATGAGGTGACGGAACTGGGACAGGCTGTGACCTCGTTTGACATGAATTTGCCAAAGGGTGTGCGTCTTTGTGATGTGTATGCCTTTACCGACGGACAGTTCCCTTCATGGGTGCAGCTCTGGGAGCCTCCCTGTGAAAAAGCCGATCTGCTGGTCATGCCGACGCACGCGGATGACGAGTATCTGTGGTTCGGCGGCACGCTTCCCTATTATGCGGGCGAACTGGGATATCAGGTGCAGGTGGTTTATCTGACCAATCATTACAATAATACCCAGCGCTGCCATGAACAGCTCAACAGCCTGTGGACGGTGGGGGTAAGGCATTACCCTGTGATCGGGGATTTTGTCGATGTTCTGGAAACGAGAGACGATATGTCGGCGGCTTACAGAATATTCGGCGGTCGTGACAAAGTGCTGGCCTTTCAGGTGGAAGTGCTGCGGCGATTTTCTCCCAAGGTGATTGTGGCACACGCTGTTGACGGCGAATACGGTCACTGCGCGCACAGAATCAATGTCGCTACCATGCGCAAGGCGCTGACGATGACCAACGACGCGACCGCCTATCCCGAAAGCGCCGAGAAGTACGGTACCTGCGAGGTGCAGAAATGTTATATGCATCTCTGGAAAAAGAACAAGGTCACGGTCAGTTGGGGGGATATGCCGCTCAAGCGCTTTGACGACGCTACCGCGCTCGATATGGCGAAAAAGGGATTTGAATGCAATATTTCTCAGTTGGATTATGTGCTGCGAGTACACGATTACGGTCCGTATGACTGCCGTCAGTTCGGTCTGGTTTACACAACGGTCGGGAATGACACCGAAGGTGTCAACGACTTTTTTGAAAATGTCGTATGAAACAGCCGCAGAAAGGAAATTTACCAATGAAAAAAAGAATGGCAGTCGGTATGCTGACGGCGCTGCTGGCATTGGCATCCGTTGTCGGATGGGGCGGACGCGTTTCGGCGGAGCAGGTTGATACGACAAGTGAGAATGCGGCACAGGCGGAACCAACGGACGACTGGCTGGAAAGTCAAAAGGAGATAATGGTTTCTCTGCATTGGCTGACCAAGTCGGCGGTGGGCGTGCGTGCGGTCGCGGCGCCGCTGACGCAGACCTCGTCGAGCGACGGCATGACATACACGCGCCCGCTTGACGACAGAGAAACGACTTTCGTCAAGATGCTTGAAGACACGACGCTCCGATACGAATCCCCCACTCCTTTTGAACGGATCTATGTGAAGCTGGAGTTTGCCTGTCGGTGGACGGTGAAGCTGCCCGACGGCACGGAAAAGCAGGGGGGGAAGGACGGCTTCATTCATGAGCTGATGGAGCTGGAACAATCCGTTACCTCGTTTGAACTGCACTTGCCGAAAGGGGCGAGGCTGACCGATATTTACGCGTTTACGGCGGGAAAACTGCCCTCATGGGTGCAGGTATGGGAGCCGCCCTGTGAAAACGCGGATTTTCTGGTGCTGCCCACGCATGCCGACGACGAGCATCTGTGGTTTGGCGGCGCGATGCCTTATTACGCGGGGGAACTGGGCTATAAGGTGCAGGTGGTCTACATGACCAATCATTACAACCAGAATGTGCGCTCTCACGAACTTCTCAACGGTCTGTGGACGGTGGGCGTGAGGCATTATCCCATTATCTCGGATCGGTTTGACGATATATATGCCACGAAGGCGAGCGTATGGTCGGCAGCCAAAATATTCGGTCGCGAGAATGTCCTCGCGTTTCAGGTGGAGATTCTGCGGCGTTTTTCGCCCAAGGTGGTGATTGCGCATGATATCAATGGCGAATACGGTCATGGCGCGCATATTCTCAACGCGCAGACGGTGCTGGAAGCCCTGCCTCTTACGGATGACCCCTCGGCTTTTCCCGAGAGTGCGCAAAAATACGGCACCTGCAAGGTGCAGAAATGTTATCTGCATTTGTGGACGGAACGTCCCATCGTGGTTGACTGGCGGAATATGCCGCTTGCCCGGTTTGATGATGTGAGCGCGTTGGAAATGGCTGTGAAGGGATTTCATTGCCATGTCAGCCAATTTAGATATAGCTTCCATGTGGCGGACAGCGGACGTTACGATTGCCGTAAATTCGGATTGGCTTATACGACGGTGGGAGACGATACCCCCGGCAGAAACGATATGCTGGAGCATATCGTCCGGACGGAGAGCAAGGGCAAGGCGGAGGGCGATGCGCCTGCCGTCAGCGGCGAAGCATCTTCCGAGGAAGGTACTTCCGGGGAAGGTACTTCCGGGGAAGGTACTTCCGGCGAAGGTTCTTCCGGGGAAGCATCTTCCGGGGAAGCATCTTCCGGGGAAGCTTTTTCCGGGGAAGCTCCTTCCGGGGAAGGTTCTTCCGGGGAAGGTACGGCAAATTTTCCCTCGGAGCAGACTCCGGCGGAAACGGATGCCGCCGGTCAGGTCTCGGACGGAAGGAGCGTTTCCCTGTTGGCGAAGGGGCTCGATTGGCACGATGATAGGACAATCGGATCGGCAACGTTTCTTTTACTGGCGGGTTCAGGCATTGTTTGCGCCCTGACCGTTACCGCGTATTATGCCAAAAGATCATAAATGCGTGATAAAAGACAGGAAGGTGCAGCGGATGTTGGAAGCAATACGGAAAATCATGGTTCTGGCGGCGGCGGTCGTCATGCCGTTTCTGTGTGCCGCTCCGGCGGCGCATGCCTCGTCTGTACGTCCGATCCGGTCGGTGCAGGCGGGCGGTTCGGAGGTCGTTTCTCAGCCGAACGGATCGGCGGTATCGACACAAAAGGCAAAGAAGGTAAATCTCAGCGTTTACAGTGTGCTTCAGAGTACGGATTACAGTCCGATTTTAGATGATAATGAATGGACCTACAAGACCATGTCCCGCAATATTACGCTTCACATTTACGGAGATAAAGCTTTTTCGAGCCTGTACCTGAAGTTTGAGCTGCCTAACGAGTGGATGGTGACGCTGCCTGACGGCACCGGGCTGGAGGGCGGCAAAAACGAATTCATTCATGAATGGCTGCCGCTGGGGCAGAGCGTCAAAAATGTGGATCTTTCTCTTGCCAAGAATACGAAGCTGACCGATATTTACGCCTTTACCGACGGAGAACTTCCTTCATGGGTGCAGGTGTGGCAGCCGCCCTGTGAGAACGCCGATCTGATGGTGATGCCCACCCACTCCGACGACGAACATTTGTGGTTTGGCGGCGCGATGCCCTATTACGCGGGCGAACGGGGGTATAAGGTGCAGGTGGTCTATATGACCAATCACCGTCAATACACCATCCGGTGTCATGAACAGCTCAACGGATTATGGGCAGTGGGCGTTACCCATTATCCGATTATCTCCGATACGTTCCGGGATGTGCCTGCCACCGGGCGGTATGATAAGGCAGCGGAGATTTTCGGCTATGACAATGTACTGGGGTTTCAGGTGGAGATGCTGCGGCGGTTTCGTCCGAAGGTCATCATAGCGCATGATATCAACGGCGAATACGGACACGGCGCGCACAGGCTCAATGCCCGCACGCTTCTCGAAGCGCTGGAACTGACCGATGATCCCGCCGCGTTTCCCGAAAGCGCGGCGAAATACGGAACCTGTCAGGTGCAGAAGGTGTATCTGCATTTGTGGGAGGAGCATCCCATTGTCATGGATTGGAGCAAAATGGAACTCAGCCGGTTTGGCGGAAAAACCGCGATGGATATGGCCAAAAAGGGATTTGCCTGTCATGTCTCCCAGCAGGGGCATTACCGCGTGGCGGAAGACGGACCCTATGATTGCCGTAAGTTCGGTCTTGCCTATACGACAGTGGGCTGGGATACGCCGGATCAGAATGATATGTTTGAGCATGTGGTATGGTCTGAGGGGCGTCCGGATGCGGAAGACGAGCCGTCCGGGGCTGTCGCGGTTTCCTCGTCGGATGGCGCTGTATCAGCGTCAGATACCCCGCCTGCCGCCACTCACAGACAGATGGCGTGGATAGCGGCGGTGTCGGCAGTCGTTGTTTTGGCGGCAGCGTCGGTGTGGATGCTTCACCGAAAGGGGAGACGCGGGAACGCGCTGCCCTCTGACAATCCGACTGACATTACAGTGAAGGAAAGGCGGAAAAAATGATGGGAATCAAACAAACAGCAAGACGATGCATGGCAGCCGCCATCAGTGTCTGTCTGTGTGCCGTCGTGTCGGCGGCGCGTATGCCGCAGCCGATGCCTGTCATAGTCAGTCGTCGGTCTGCGTTATCCGATCTCCCGCAAGCGGATTCCCCGCATACGGAGGCGGCGCAGCAGGTAAAGCTGACGATGACCAGCAAAATCAATCCCACCGGGTATCACTGGCCGCTGGATGACAACGAGAAGACATGGATTCCGATGGGGAAGGATCTGACCCTTTATGTGAAGGGAAAAAGCGCGTTTTCAGGCTTGTACATAAAGTTTCAGAAGCCCTGTGAGTGGACTGTCACGCTGCCGGACGGCACGACGCTGCCGGGCGGACAGAACGGAATGATTCACGAATGGCTGCCGCTGGGACAAAGTGTGGAAACGCTCGAACTGCATTTGCCAAAAGGCGCGATGCTCTGCGACGTTTACGCCTTTACCGACGGGACATTGCCCGACTGGGTGCAGACGTGGGAGCCGCCCTGTGAGGAGGCTGACCTGATGGTGATGACCACGCACTCCGATGATGAACTTCTGTGGTTTGGCGGCGCCTTGCCCTATTATGCGGGGGAACTGGGGTACAAGGTGCAGGTGGTGTACATGACCAATCATTTCAGTGAAACCATTCGTTGTCATGAGCAGATCAACGGGCTTTGGACGGTTGGTGTGCGCCAGTATCCCATTATTACCGATCAGTTCCCCGATAAGCCCGCAACCAGAAACTATGATTACGCCGTGGATTACTATGGCTATGACAATGTGCTGTCCTTTCAGGTGGAAATGCTGCGCCGCTTTCGTCCCAAAGTGATCATTGCGCAGGATATCAAAGGCGAATACGGTCATGGCGCCCACATCATCAATGTCAAAACCCTGATGGATGCGCTCGAACTGACCGACGACCCCACAGCCTTTCCTGACAGCGCCGAAAAATACGGTACCTGCAAGGTGCAGAAGGTGTATCTGCATTTATGGCCGGAGCATACCGTCGTGATGGATTGGGACAATATGCCGCTCAGTCGTTTCGGCGGCAAAACAGCGTTGGATATGGCCAAGCGCGGCTTTGCCTGCCATGTGTCGCAGCAGGATCACTTTTTTGTTTCCGACACGGGAAAATACGACTGCCGTAAATTCGGACTGGCCTATACCAATGTGGGCTGGGACACGCCCGACTCGAACGATATGTTTGAACATGTGGTATGGTCTGAGGAAAGTCCCGGGGAAGAAGCGGCGCCGACCGTCATCTCCGCAAGTGACGGCGAAGTGTCCCCGTCAGACGCGATGACAGGCAGAGGGTATAAACAGATGGCGGCGATAGCGGGCATAACGGTCGTGTCGGTCACTGTCGTGGGCGTGATCGTGCTGTTCATGTGCCGAAAAAAGAAAAAATAAATGCAGTTTTGGCGGCGGATTTTGAAAAAAACACATGATTTTGCAAGTTTCAAAATAAAAAGTTGCAAAATTTACATAAATTTGCAAAAATCCTATTGACAAACGCCTTTACCGTGTATTACAATAATACTCGCAACGCTTTTAGTATGCCGTTCAAGGCATGCGTTAAGAATCCAGTTTTTCAAAGGAGAAGATTGAAAATGGCTTTTAAGAATCAGTATCTTGCGGATTTGATGGAGAAGGTTGTCAAGCGCAACCCCAATGAGCCTGAATTTCATCAGGCAGTCACCGAGGTTCTCGAGTCCCTTGAACCCGTGATCGAGAAGCACCCCGAGTTTGTCAAGATGGGCGTCCTCGAAAGCATCGTGGAGCCTGAAAGAATCATCAAGTTCCGTGTTCCGTGGGTGGACGACAACGGCAACGTGCAGGTCAACCGCGGCTTCCGCATTCAGTTCAACAGCGCGATCGGCCCCTACAAGGGAGGTCTTCGCTTCCATCCCTCCGTTTACGAAGGCATCATCAAGTTCCTCGGCTTCGAGCAGATCTTCAAGAACTCCCTGACCGGTCTGCCGATCGGCGGCGGCAAGGGCGGTTCCGACTTCGACCCCAAGGGCAAGTCTGACATGGAAGTCATGCGTTTCTGCCAGAGCTTCATGACCGAGCTGAGCAAGCACATCGGTCCCGACACCGACGTTCCCGCGGGTGACATCGGCGTAGGCGGACGTGAAATCGGCTACCTCTTCGGTCAGTACAAGAGACTGCGCGACGAATACAGCGGCGTTCTCACCGGCAAGGGTCTGACCTACGGCGGCAGCCTGGCGCGTACACAGGCGACCGGTTACGGTCTCTGCTACTACACCGAGGAGATGCTCAACGATCACAACGATTCCTTCAAGGGCAAGACCGTTGTTGTTTCCGGTTCCGGCAATGTGGCCATCTATGCCACCGAAAAGGCTACCCAGCTTGGCGCGAAAGTTGTTGCTCTCTGCGATTCCAACGGCTATGTCTACGATCCCGACGGCATCGACCTCGACGCTGTCAAGGAGATCAAGGAAGTCAGACGCGCCAGAATCAAGGAGTATGTCGCCAATCATCCCAATGCCACCTACACCGAGGGCTGCAAGGGTATTTGGACCATTCCCTGTGACATCGCTCTGCCCTGCGCGACCCAGAATGAGCTGGACGGCGAATCCGCAAAGGCTCTGATCGCAAACGGCGTCAAGGCTGTCTGTGAAGGCGCCAACATGCCTTCTACCCCCGAAGCGGTTCACGCGTTCCAGTCCGCGGGCGTTCTCTTTGGTCCCGCCAAGGCGGCCAACGCAGGCGGCGTGGCGACTTCCGCTCTCGAAATGAGCCAGAACTCCATGAGATACAGTTGGACCTTTGAAGAGGTTGATGCAAAACTGCACGACATCATGGTAAACATCTATCATAACTCCGCTAATGCCGCCAAGGAATACGGCATGGAGGGCAACCTTGTCGCCGGCGCGAATATCGCGGGCTTCCTCAAGGTCGCCAACGCGATGCTCGCTCAGGGTATTGTGTAATATCGCCTCTGTGGCTTACTGCTATTAAATTGTAACAACGCGTCATGTCTGACGGAAGATTTTTTGTCGGACACGGCGCGTTTTTTTGTGTTTCCCTATTGCATTTTGAAAAAAATATGCTATAATGGTTTAGCAAACTGAAATTGAGATTGATTATCGTTTTTTGTTTTGAGCGAGGTAAAGATCATGAGGTAAATGAGAATTTAGAGGAATAAAAAAGAAAAAATCCCGACTTGCAAACAGTTGGTAAAAGTGGTATGATTTAGGAAAAAACTGAAAGGTATATTATACCATGACAGGAAAGCAAAAAAGAAATAGAAGCAAGTCACGAAGAACAACACCGTGGGATCAGAAATCAGACCCTACACCAGTTCAGAGGTTTATAAAAATGCACTATCAAACGCGCTATGAAGAAAGACATCAGCCAATTGACGCAACTGGCGAAGCTGAAATGATCAATTCGTTTGAACCCAAACATTGCCCTTATTGTGGGTCGGAATTATTCATCAGATATGGGCATGATGAGAATGGAATAAACAGGTATAAGTGTGTCTGCGGAAAGTATTTCAAGCCTACCACAGGAACTATATTCGACTCACGAAAAATTGGCGTTTGTGAATGGATAGAATATTGTCTGAATATCTTCCGATACGTGAGTCTGAATGCTGATTCTTGGAATAATCGCAATGCCATTTCAACTTCAAAATACTGGCTTGAGAAACTCTTTCTGACACTTGAAAACACGCAGAATAGCATTGTTCTAAGCGGCAAGGTATGGTTAGACGAAACCTACTATTCACTGATGCTCAGAGATCGTATTCATGATGAAAATGGTAATCTGCTGCGTGGACTATCTCGCAATCAGATTTGTATTGGTGTCGCGACTGATAAGAAACATACGATCTGTTTTGTAGAGGGATATGGCAAGCCATCTCAGAAGCGAAGCTATGATACCTTCAAAGATCATATTGCGAATGGTTCAACACTTATCCATGATAAAGAGAAAACACATAAAAAACTGGTAGAAAAACTGAATCTTAAAAGCGTCAGTTACTCATCAGCCGATCTTAAAGAATTGGCTGACAGTGAGAATCCTCTTGATCCTGTAAACCGTATCCATTGCCTTCTTAAAATGTTCCTGAACGCCCATAGTGGCTTTTGTCGAGAGGATATAC
The DNA here is from genome assembly GCA_902762395.1 of uncultured Ruminococcus sp. Classification (GTDB taxonomy): domain Bacteria; phylum Bacillota; class Clostridia; order Oscillospirales; family Acutalibacteraceae; genus RUG762. Next base: position 21,141 of record CACWOA010000048.1, on the reverse strand, counting down.
AGGACTATCTCAACCTGTATTCGTTTGTCATCAATTCCCCATCTGATCATCTGGAAAAGGTTGAAAAAATCATCAATTTGGTTTTTGAAAATCCCAAATCCCTCAAGTATAGAGATCAATTCACCTGATAATGCGAGCGCGGGAGTCCAGCCGATGACGGCAAGCGTCATCTCGGACTGGTTCCCTGGCGGGTCAAGGGCAGAGCCCTTGCGGGAGAGTGAGGGCAGGACCCTCACAAGTGAGGCGAAGCCGAACGAGCAGAACGAGCCTCGATTGAGAAGGCAGTCGGGCGAATTCGTATAGGGAACCTCCCCGTATTCGCCCAACCCCGCTGCAAATCCAAACGCGTCTTGCTCGTTCGGCTACGCCTCACTCGTGGGGCGCTGCCCCACTCCCCGCTGGTGGCGCTGCCCCCAGCCCTCTGCCAGGAGGAACAAGTTCCCCCTGGACTCCCACGCTCGCATTCGCTCGCTAATTATGCGCTGCGCTATGCTTTTTTCTTTTTTATTCCTCCAAATTCTCATTTAAATGAAACGCCGTAGAATAAAAGCCGCGATAGCCAATACCATCCATACTCCCACATACAGCGGCAGATAGCACAGCACGACCGCAAGATAACGGCGGCGGTATGCCTTTGGCGGCTTCATTTTGAGCCGTTCTATCCATCGCCAGAGAAGAAGATATCCCGTCAATCCCACCGACAGGATCGCCGCAAAGAACCACATCACCACCGGAGCCGTCTCGTCTGTCCCGAAGTCAGGCCATCCTTTTCGTATAAGGAAAAACAACAGAAGCAGCGCCGCCGCCGTTCCCAACACAAGGAACGCATCAAAACGCCGTCCCTTGCGGGAGAGTTTCTCCCTGCACAGCCATTCCGCCCCGATCATCACCGAAAGCCCCGCCAGCCCCATGAAAAACAATTCCGTGATGATAAAAAAGGGGCTGCTCATGTTTGGCAAAACAGGGAGCAGCCATGTGAAGAACCAGAATACCGCCGCCATGCTCCCCACCGACAGTAGGCCGCCGCTGCCCCCCGTCAGCACGGGAAAAAGGACCTTTCTCATTTTTTGATTCATTTGTCATGTCACCTCATGCCGCCTCCTGTCATTAACGCATCTCGAACCAGTACCACACCGCGAACACAAGGATAAAAAACGGCAGTGAAAGCAGCAGTTCCCACCGTCTGGCGATGCGAATGTCGGTATGCTTCACCCGTCCCGCCAGCCATTGCAGGAAGTGAAACAGCACACGGTAAGAAAGCAGCACGCCCCAACCGTACGCCATGATAATCGTGACAACCCAAAACGTAAGGGCGAGCGCAGAGGAAAAATCCGCGAAGGACAGCACCGCCATCCCGCCTATCACGCCCACTACGCCCAGACCAAAGAGCGGCCGGAAGACCGCCATTCCACGGGGGTGCGAGGAACCGGACGCCACGGACAGCGCGTGTGCTTCCTGCCACCTTTCGCAGGCAAGCGTCAGCGCCAACACGAAAAAGGGATAGACGGTAAACAACGCTGCGTCTGTCGGAATAAACCGATCCATCAACGCCTGCACAGGGGCATACCATGCCGTCTCGTCATAGGGAAACAGTTGGTCGCCATAGGTACCTATCACCATTTCCACCAATACACCCGCCACAGCGGAGCCGAATCCCATCAGCGGAGGCAGGAGGTATTTTTTTGTGAATGTTGCTATTTTTGCTGTTCGAGGCACGTTTTACTCACTCCTTTTTCTTTTTTAACCAAAACACCAAAACGACAAGGCTGATAATCCAAAAGCCAAACATCAGGAATCCTATCGGAATAAACATTGCATCCTCTTCGCAATCATATGTCCCCGGCTTATCAAGCCACCACGCCGATGTAAACACGAGAGAAACATACAGCCAGAATACACTCAGAACACTGTATAGGATTCCAACAGCCACCTTTTTCACCGTCATACCTCCGTTTCACAAATGTCTAAAAGTCATCTTATATAACGAATAATACCATACATATATCCGAATGTCAATAAAAATATATCGAATTTCATCAATCTTAACAGAATGTTTAAAGAAAAAAATCCGCGATACAGCCTTTGCAAAAGCCGTATCGCGGATTGCATTTTGAATTGTCAGTCAAATCAGATTAGGAGGATGGAATGCCGCACGAGACAAAGCACGCACAAAATCAGGCAAAATTCCGCATTCCGAATTCCGCACTCCGCATTTACTTGACCTCTACCGTCCAGCCGAACTCATCGGGGAGCTTGCCGAACTGCATACCGGTGATCTTGTCGTAAAGCATCTGGGAGATTTCACCGATTTCGCCGTTGTTGATCGGGATGATGGTGTCGCCGCACTTGAGTTCACCAACCGGGGAGATGACCGCGGCGGTACCTGTGCCGAACATTTCCTTGAACTCGCCCTTCTTGTTGGCCTCAATGAGTTCTTCCACAGTAATCAGGCGCTCGGACACCTTGTAGCCCATGTGCTTGAGCACTTCGATGACCGACTTTCTGGTGATGCCGGGGAGAATGGAGCCGCGCAGCATGGGAGTAACGATTTCATCGCCCAGCACAAAGAACACGTTCATGGCGCCAACTTCCTCGATGTACTTGCGCTCTACACCGTCGAGCCACAGAACCTGGCTGTAACCCTGCTCCGCCGCGACATCCTGCGCCTTCAGGGAAGCCGCATAGTTGCCGCCCGTCTTGGCATAGCCTGTGCCGCCGATGACCGCACGGACATATTTGGTCTCCACATAAATCTTAACGGGAGCCAGACCGCCGGCATAATAGGAGCCGGAGGGACTCATGATGATGATGAACTTATACTCGGTGGAGGTGTGTGCGCCCAGCGCGTCCTCGGTGCCGATGATGAAGGGACGGATGTAGAGGGAAGCGCCGTCGGTATGGGGAACCCAGTCGCTGTCGATGTCAACCAGCATTTCGAGCGCCTTCTCCGCCAGTTCTTCGTCGATCAGCGGGATGCTCAGACGGTCGTTGGAACTGTTGAGACGGGCAAAGTTCTGGTCGGGACGGAACAGTCTGATCTTGCCGTCCACGCCGCGATAGGCCTTCATGCCCTCGAAAACTTCCTGACTGTAGTGCAGGCACATACAGGCGGGGGTGAGATCGAGCGGACCGTAGGGGACGATGCGGGGATCATGCCAGTGTCCGTCGGTGTAATCCATGACAAACATATGATCGGTGAAGATTTTGCCGAAACCGAGCTTGGTTTCATCGGTGGGCTTCTGCTTGGGGGTCGTGGTCAACTGAACCTTGATTTCTTCCATAAGGTAAACACTCCTCTTAGTATCAATCTCAATGATTTTGATTTTCAAATAAACGAAAAATTGACAGCTTCTATGCTGTTTAAACTAAATTATAGCACTCTCACGCCTGTTTTGCAAGTTTTTTGTATAAATTATTCCTGCATGATGTGGCAACGATACGTTGATACGCCTGCCTGTTTTTGGATTTTTGCTATATCATACACCCAACCGTATAGGTCTTTCCGTCGGGTTCGGCTGCTACCGTGCCGGATTCATCATACAGAATGTAGGACATTGTGTGATTCTCGGTGTTGATTTCATATATAAAATTGACATGCTTTACGTTGTACCAATTGGAGTGCCACAGTTCGACCCTGATTTCCTCTCCGTCAGAGTGAATGATAAATTCATACGGACCGTATCCGTCCCCCCGGATGGAATACTCCTGCTGGATGGCCGATACCCGGTTGAAATGCAACGGCTGTTCCTGCTCACCTTCACAGGTGTATAAGCAGGAAACATCCTTCGCGGTAAGTTCAACAGGCTCGCCATCCGCCTTTGCCATGACGGTGAGCGTGATTCTGTCTCCCATATACAGTCTCTCCGCCGGAGCCAGTTCTTTCCATGTATATCCCGCTATTGACAGCGCGACAATGGAAATAACGGCCAGCACACACAGGGCGGTCATCATTGCGGCACGGCTTTTTTTCATTTTCTTGAATGCGGAGGTTTCGTCGCCTGCAATGGGAATCGCCATATTTTGGCGGATATGTTCCAGTTCACCGCGGCAGACTTCGCATTCGCTCAGGTGTTCGTCTACAAATTCCGTTGCGCTGTCATTCAGAAGACCGTCGGTATAAAGGGGCAAAAGCTCGGTTACCACGCTGCAGATCCTATTCATTTTCACTTGTTTCCTTCCTCCATTTCCCGGCAAATCCTATCCTTTGCCCGATGATATGTCACACAAGCCCAGTTCGCGCTTTTTCCGAAGAGCCTGCCGATCTTTTCATACGGCAGTTCGCCAAAAATCCGCAGCGAAAAGACCTCCTTGTACGGTTCGGGCATCTGATGGAGTATCATGTGGATTTTGTCGGCGTATTCCTCATCGTCCAGCCGTTCCTCAAATCGAACGTCGTTCTGAATATCCTGCCAGTTGTCGATATCCTCGACGACGAAATCCGCTTTCTTCTTTTTGCAATATGTAAAATAGGCGTTGCGGGCTATCCGGCAGAGCCACGTCTTGACGTCACATTCGCCGCGAAATTGATCAATGCCTTTTATCGCCTTGGTAAAAGTCTCCTGCGAAAGTTCCTCGGCAATCCCCTTGTCGCCGCTCAGACCCAGCAGATACAGATACACCACATGGAAGTGCTCACGGTATATCCCGTCAAAATCCATCCGTCTCACCGTCCTTCACATATACAGACTCCCAAACCAGCGAAATATTACAATTTTTTTCAAAATGATGGATGTAAAGGAAATTTAAGTGAGAAATGAGAAGTGAAATAGTACATAACTTCCCACTCCTCACTATTTATCGCGGTTCGTACCGTTCGATCTTCTGGTCGGACACCTCCGCGAGAGACGGGGCAAAGGCCAGTCCCAGCGCCGTGCCGTCGGGGAACAGCTCATGCAGCGGCACCAGCACAAAGGCGCGGTGCAGCAGGCGCGGATGCGGCAGCGTCAGTTCGTCGCTCTCCATCGTGACCCCTTCATAAAGCAGCAGGTCGATATCCACCGTGCGGGGGGATTTGTACCCCACGCGCACCCGCCCCAGTACCGATTCGATACCCAGACACGCACCTAACAGGGCATTGGGAGAAAGCGACGTTTCGATCTCCGCCACGCAGTTGAGATAAGGCGGCTGCGGCGCTGTGACCTCCACCGCTTCTGTCAGATAAAAGTCCGACGTGCGCAGCAGTTTTGTGCCGCAGAGCGCGTCGAGCGCATCGAGGGCAAGGCGGAGGTTTTGCCGGGAATCGCCTATATTGCCGCCGAGTCCGAGAATGGCTTTCATATGCCGCCCTCCCTTCCTCTGCGAATGGTAACGGCAGCATATTGGATGTCGCATTTAACGGGCGCGCTCGGCTTGTAAACCGTGACTTCCACCTCCGCCGCCTGCGGAAATTCGATCAGGATTGCGTTGCACACCGCCTGCGCCGCGCGCTCGATGAGGTGGTAGGTGTTCTCCGTCATCACCCGGTAGGCGCAGTTGCACACCTCGTCATAATTGACCGTATGCGTCACATCGTCTGAATAACAAGCCAGCATGAAATCGCCGTATATACGGATGTCCAGATAGAAATACTGCCCCTTGCGGTTTTCCTCCGGCAGTACCCCGTGATAGGCATACACTTTTAAATGTTTGACCGAAATACAGTCCTGCATTTTTCATCCACTCCTTTATTTCTCATATACGCATTGTTGACAATTTTATTCATCATTTGTATAATAGAGTTGGGCGCTTCGCTGAGTTGGGCGTTCGCATTCGCTCACTGAGTTGGGCGCTTCGCTGAGTTGAGCGCTTCGCTGAGTTGTATAGTTAATAGTTGCATAGTTACACTGCTCAACTATTAACTATACAACTACTAACTCAGCGACTGCAAGGAGCGCTCAACTCAGCGACTGCAAGGAGCGCTCAACTCAGCGACCGCAGGGAGCGCTCAACTCAGCGACTGCAAGGAGCGCTCAACTCAGCGACCGCAGGGAGCGCTCAACTCAGCGATGCAAGGAGCGCTCAACTCAGCGACCGCAGGGAGCGCTCGACTTTTATTATCAAACATTTGGCTCCCATTGTCAATACCGAAAGGAGATAAAAAAATGGCGGATTTCAGTTTGATGTGGCCTTCGGACTGCCCGAGAGAGTATAAGGAGCTTAGCGATGAAAGCTGCAATGACCTGTCGCTGGAGCTTTTCTGTTCGAGGCTTTCCAAAAAGGAATATGACCGCAATATCATTTTCACCATGCTCAGGCAGATGCCGTCCAGTGCGCGTGTCGTAAAATACCGCGTGGACGTGTTCGACGATATCCTGCGCCATCCGGCACTGCGTCAGAACATCGCGGCGCTTCTGGAACAGCTCGAATTTCTCAAAAGTCTGCACAAGCACGCGCGTGACAGCGAAGCCGCCAGCATCTGGCAGATCATCAACCGTCTCAACGAACTGGACTCCTACATCGACTGTGTGACCGGCATCAAAACCACCCTCGAAGGGCAGGAAATCCACTCGGAGGGATTGCAGTCGCTGCTGGCGCTGGTGCGGGGCATTCATTCCGAAAGCGGCTTTCCGGCACTGAAAGAGGACATCAAACGCGTTGCGGGCGACACCGCCAAGATCCGAAGCGTCACTCTCGGCGTGAATCTCGACCGCACGCTCGCGCCTACGGAAGTAGGCGTGGTCTCCATCAACAACAAGCCTTATTCCCGCGCGGGCGTTCTCTCGAATTTCTACGAATTCGCTTCCGCCAAAGAGGGACTGCACAACGGCTCCGAAAACGCTTCCATGAAATTCCACACACCTAAGGATGGCAGCGCGGTCGGCGTGGCAACCCTGAAGCAGATTCCCGGTGCGAACGGCGCGTTTACAGGACTGGCGCGGGTTTACACCTCCGGCGACGGCGAGAGCAATCCCCTGATGAACAACCTCAACGGAGTCATCACCGACATGCTCAAACCCGTGGTGCGCAAGCTCAACGATGTGCTGGCGAAATATGTGGACGTGAGCGGCTATTCGCTCATCTCGCTCATTCCCGAACTGACCTTTTATCTGCGCTGGGCGGAACTGATCGAAAAGCTGACGACGGCGGGCGTTCCGATGTGCAAGCCGGAAATCCTGCCCGAAAGCCGCCGCGAATTCTACGCGGAGGGCTTGTACAACCTCAAACTCGGACTCAAAAAGGCGGACGGCGAGCCGCTCGACATCGTACTCAACACGGTGGATTTCCGCGCCGAACGCCGCATTTATATCATGACCGGTCCCAACCGCGGCGGCAAGACCACCTTTACCCAGGCGGTGGGACTCATCTTCCTCATGGCACAGCATGGGCTGTATGTCCCCGCCAAGCGGTGTATGCTCTCTCCCGCCGACTGCATTTACACCCATTTCCCCGCCGATGAAAACCGCACGGTTGACCTCGGACGACTGGGGGAAGAATCCAAGCGCATGAGCGAAATTTTCTCCGAAGCGACGGACAGAAGTCTGCTGCTCTTTAACGAATCCCTCGCCACCACCAATTTTGAAGAAGGTCTGTATATCGCCAAGGACGTGGTCAAGGCGCTGCATTATCTCGGCGCGCGCACCATTTTCAATACCCATATGCACGATCTGGCCATGCATCTCGACGAACTCAACCAGTCCGAACCGACCGACAGCGCGGTGGCCAGTCTGATTACGGGTATTGACAACGGGCAGCGTTCCTATAAGGTTTCGCTGGCGCCGCCCTGCGGTCAAAGCTATGCCCGCGACATCGCCAAGAAATACGGCGTGACCTACGGGCAGATCAAAGCGACCATCGACGAGAGAAAAACGCACTGAACGATGGGGGTGACAGACCTATTCCGGGATTCCCGCGGGAATGTAAACCGCCGTGCGACATCCTGCGCACGAGAGTTTCTTGCCCAATCACACAGGATAGGCTATCATAAAGACAGACATTCACGAAAGGAGTCTATATATGATGAAAATGGGAGAGAAAATCACCCAAAGAAGAAAAGAAATCGGCATTACCCAAGTAGAACTTGCGGAGAAGATGTATGTCACACGTCAGACGGTTTCCCGCTGGGAAAACAACGCTGTGCTGCCCGATCTGGAGAAAATTCCGCAATTAGCCACGTTGCTGGGCGTCACCTGCGACTGGCTTCTCACCGACAGCGAGGGTTTATCCGAACCCGCCGAGCCTGTCTCCCCTGAGACGACGATGCAATCGGCGCAGCCCTCCCGCCTGCTCTCCGGCTTAATCGGAAAGAGTGTGCAGTTTTCCTTTTACGATGACGCGGAGGACTTCGACCCGATCAGCAACGACTGTGTGGTACTTAGCTTTGATGGCACATGGTTCCGGGTGCAGGGAATTTCAAAGGAAAGAAAGGACAAAAAGAATAAAAAAGGAGAATCCGCCAGCGCGGAAAAGCTGATCTCTCTCGCGTCGGTGCTGTCTGTCAAGATACTCGGAAAGGCGGTAGAGTCATGACCACTTTCTATAAAATCGCCGCCATTCTGGGATTGATTTCTTTTATCTGGAACATGTCCCTGCAAAAAAGAATCGACCTGCTCGAAGAACGTCGGCACCGCGACATCGAATCGGAGCATCCGGAAGCACCGCGCGCCAATCTTCATGCCATCATCCGCGAATATATCGGAAAAACCGTCACGCTGGATTTCTATGACGATGAAGAAGACCTTGATACCGTGTACGGCAACACAAAGCTCGGCAGCATCGTCATCAGTGACTGCGATGACAAGTGGGTGCTGGTAACGATCACAAAAGGAAAAGACACGGTGCAAAAGCTGCTGCGCATTGATTCCATCAAAGGCATCGGCACGGTCGAAACCGCCAATGAATAGAACAACGAAAGGATTGAGGATATCATGTCAAAGCGAGACAAAAAGCAAAAAGAGAAACAGGCCATGAACACCGAGGAAATCCGCGCCCTGCGCGAGGAAGAACGCATCAATTCGGTCTTTCCCGAACAATCCCAGTCTGGCAAGCTCATCAACAATCTTCTGGTGCTGCTGGCCTCGCTTCTCACCGCCGCTGTAGTGATTGTCGGACTTTTTTACCTCAACCGACTGACCTCCTTTATGAATGCTTACGCGCTGCCCTACCTGTGGATGATAGATGACAGCAGCGGATTTATGACGGAACTGCTGCACTGTGCCATCCGTCTGCTTTTTGTGCTGGTCATCTGTGTGCTTTTCGGCTTCGCGCTTGACATTAACTTTTCCTCTGTGGGACGGCCAAAAGAGGTGTGGCAAAAGCATGTCAACTGGTGCATGCTGACCGCCTTTGGGAGCGATGTGCTGCTGATGCTCATTTCACGCATCTTCGGCGGTCGGGCAGCAGGCGTTTCGGGAAGTCTCTTTTCGCAGGTTATGTATTACATCACCAAACTGGCGGTGGTTCCTTTTACCAATATCATGCTGTATCTGGTCATTCCCTCCGCGATCATCAAAATCGTCGTCACGCTGGTATCCAACTCCGGCTGACCGTTCTCACGACAGTCACCCTGACGCTCGGCATGCTGGGCATGTCATGGGAGGGCGTGCGCCACGCGGGATTATTGCTGGCCGTCTATGCGCTGATACAAAGCGCGTCGTACAGCGTGGTCTATCACCGCACCAACACGATCTGGCGACCCACGCTACTATACATGGGTGTGACAGCGCTGTATTATCCGCTGTCCTATCTTCTGAATCTGATATAAGACAATAAAAAACACAGCCTCCTTTTCCCGTTCGATTGCCCACAACGAGAAAGGGAGGCTTTTTGTATAGAATCAGCTTGCTGCATTGCACCATTACGCATTACAAATTACGCATTACGCATTACAAATTACGCATTACGCATTACGAATTACGCATTACGAATTACGCATTACGAATTACGCATTACGAATTACGCATTACGAATTGAAATGTTCTGTCGCATACTTCCTCAATGAACTTGCGGTCATGGGAAATGCTGATGATCGTGCCGCCGTATTCCCGCAGGGCGCGGCGAATGACCGGCCCCGACAGCGGGGAAAAATTCCGCGTCGGCTCATCGAGCAGCAGCACGTCGCAGCGGTCGAGATTCATGGCGATAAACCAAAGCTTCGCCTTCTGTCCGCCCGAAAGCGCCGCGATGGGGTGTTCCGTCTCGGCGGCGGTGTAGCGCATACTGCCGAGATAGGTGCGGATCGCGGTCAGTTCGTCCTTGTCCCCCGTCCGGCTGAGAAACTGCACCGGCGTGAGGGAGAGATCCATACCGTCGGCGTAATTCTGCGGCATATAGGCGGCTCTGATGTCGGTACGGGACAGCAATTGCGCGGCGACGCGGCGGAGAAGCGTTGTCTTGCCCGCGCCGTTTCGCCCGACAATGCAAATTTTTTCCCCGCCGCTGACATGAAGGTCGATATTTTGCGCCAGTTCCCTGCCCCCCGCCGAAAGCGTGTCAAGGTGCAGGTCAAGGATGGTCTTGCCCTTCTGCGAGGTGATGCCGGGCGAAAAGCGGACGAAAATCTCGTCCTCCGTCTCCGGCAGCTGCGTCATGGCTTCATGTTCCCGCTCAAACCGCCGCTCCATCGACTTGACCGCCGCCATTTTCTTTTTGAGAAGCTGGCCGCCGTGCGGGTCGGCGCGGCTGATGACATTCTGCTCATGCTCCACGCGGGACTGGATGCGGCGGAATTTCTCCTGTTGCTTTTCATACTCCGCCTGCTCCTTGCGCGCCATCTGTGTCTGATGGGAGCGGGATGCCGCGCGGCGCTCCACATATTCACGGTAGCCGCAGCGGTTCACGGAGTAAACCGGCACCGTCTTGCGGCGCACCTGCTCGAGATGAATGATGACATTGGCGGTGTTTTCGAGAAGGGTTTCGTCGTGGGAAACATAGAGTATCGGCATATCCGCCTCGCGGATAAATGATTCCAGCCATTGCAGCGTGGGAATATCGAGATCGTTGGACGGCTCGTCGAGAAGCAGCAGGGACGGGCGGCGGATGAGAAGCGCCGCCAACTGGAGCTTGACCTTTTCGCCGCCCGACAGCGTGCCGGCAATCTGATCGGAATAGAAGAAATCAAGAGGCAGTCCCAGCCGCCGCGCCGCCGCCGTGAGTTCCTCCGCGGTGCGGTCGTAAAATCCCTCCGCCGCGCAAAAGTATTCGTAAACGGTCATGCTGCTCTGCTCCTTTGGAAACTCCTGCCGGAGATAGCCGATACTGCCGTCCTTGACGATTTCGCCTGTGTATTCGCAGTAGTCCTCCACCAGACGGGCATCGTAAATGAGCCGCAGCAGCGTGGATTTGCCGTTGCCCTCTTCCCCGATAATGGCGGCTTTGTCGTGCTCTCTGAGCGTAAAGGAGAAATCCTCGATGAGGGTGCGAAGATCGCGGCGATGTGTCACGGTAAGATGTTTGATTTGCAGGATACGCCCCGCCTCCTTTTTGTTTTTTATCCAGCCGATTGTAAAAGTTGAAAAATGGCGAAAATACGGGGGTTTATGCTTGTTTTTGAAGCTGCGTTTTCTCCGCCAAATGAGAATTTAGTGGAATAACAAAAAAAGAAAAAGCGAAGCGCAATTAGCGAGCGAATGCGAGCGCGGGGGGCAGGGGACTGGTTCCCTGCCGGGTCAAGGGCAGCGCCCTTGCGGTGATGCTGGCGGCTGGTCGACAGCGGGGGCAGCGCCCCGCTCGGTCGGCATTGCCGACCGAGCTTGCAAGACGCGCTTGGATTTGCAGCGGGGCTGGGCGAATACGGGGAGGTTCCCTATACGAATTCGCCCGACTGCCTTCTCAATCGAGGCTCGTTCCGCTCGTTCCTCAATCGAGGCTCGTTCCGCTCGTTCGGCTGCGCCTCACTTGTGGGGACGCTGTCCCCACTCCCCTGCAAGGGCGCTGCCCTTGACCCGCCAGGAGGAACAAGTTCCCCCTGGACTCCCACGCTCGCATTCGCTCGCTAATTGCGCTTCGCTTTTTCTTCTTTTTTCTTTTTCTCTCCACTCCCCACTTCCCACTTCCCACTAAATTTTCATTTCCTTTTACAATCGCCTCGTTTTTTATCATTATGGCATTCCCCCGGAGAACTGTCAACACTTTGGGCACAATCTTAAGGTTTTCTTTAAGGTGCAACCATGCCGGGCGCACAAACAAAAACGGTATTCCTCGTGGCTGTTCCACGGGAATACCGTTTTATCGGCTAACATTATCCTTCTATCTTGATATAATAGCTGTAAGCGTAACCCACCGTGCGGTTCATGGTGCGGATCAGGTACCAATCGGGATTGGATGTATCAAGCACCGTCACATAGGTTCCCTTGGGCAACACCGTGACTACCATATAATCCAGACCCGGTCCCGACCGGATATTCAGCCGCAGCCGACGGGTATTGACATACGCACGGTTGGAAGAAAGGGAATTGGGCATGGTCGTGCGGTCAAACGCCGAACTGTCGGTCGTGCTTTGCGTTGTGGTGGGCATAGCGGGCGCGGTCGTCGTCGTTTTCTTGGTCGTGGTTGTCTCATCATCATCCAAATCCGCCGCGGTGGTCGTGGTTGCCTTGGTGGTCGCTTTAGTGGATTGCGTCGTGGAGGCTGTCGTCGCTTCAGTGGTGGATTCGGTAGTGGTCGCCGTCGTCGCTTCTGTGGTGGACTCCGTTGTTGACGCGGTGGTCGGCTCGGTAGCCTCCGTCGCCTCGGTCGTCGTATCGGAAGTGGGCTTCACCGCTTCGGTCGTGGTGGTATCTCCCTGCGAATCCGTGGTGGTCATATCTTCCGGCACCTGTTCTTCCGACGACGGATTGACATAAAGCGTGGCAACCGTGGTTTCCGTGGTGGTGTGGGTGGGATAGTGGTATTCAATATCAGAGGCGGACGCCACATAATTCTGATCCTTTTCAAAGTTCAGCTTGGGCGCACGGAAGTAATATTTCAGCTCGGAATTAATCATCAGAATCTTGACCTTTTTGCCGTTGATGACCTTTTCCACATAATCTTCCGACATGACGATGGACGTGGAGGCGGTCTGCCCGTCATCGGAAAGGGTGATTTCGCTGCGCCCTTCGAGTACGGGTCTGAGCGAGGTGTAGCCTGTGATGGTGAAGATATAGCCGCGGAACAGATGCTCAAACGATTCCTCTACGCTCTCATAAGAGGGATAGGCCTTGAGCACCGTGGGGGTGCTCTCACTGCCGCAGGCAAAGACCGCCTGCCGTTCGCTGGTCTGGGTCATGAGCTGGCTGTCCGAGACAATGTCGCTGCGGCTGACATAAATCATGCCGTCCGGAATCGTCACGCCGCAAGCGTTCAGCTCGGTATTGATGAGCGTGAGCGATTTGTCGTTGAGGTTGATGCCGCTGCTGTATACAAATTTGACTGTCGCATAGCTGCCGTCGGTCTTTGGAATGCGCGCGGTACCTACCAGCATGGTGCCGCCGTCCGACTGGACATTTTCAAACCCGCTGCCCGATACGGCTTTGGCGGGAGCCGCCGAAGAGGGCTGCGTGGATGAGGACTGCGTCGTGGAGGAGCTCGTCGTGGTAAGATCGGAGGGGGACTCCGCCAAAACGGCGGGGGCAAACGACACCGCCGTGACTGCCGCAAGCAGCAGCGCAGCCAGCCGACGACGGAGTTTTTTCATTCCCGTCAATTCATTCAATTGGATAAACCCCTTTCTGACAGAAGAAAGTATGAATGCGCTTAAATATACATATTAATTATAGCAACAAGGCGCATAAATTTCTACTGATATTTTATATAATTTTTTAGATTATTTTTAACACTATTTATCAATAGCGGGTTGGGACGACAAAGGACAAACCGAAGGGCGTTTGATAATTATTTAACAATCACCACAGAAACACAAAAAAGACAGAAACCAGAGGTCTTCTGTCACAAACAATGTGAATAAAATGTAAAAATAAGAAAAGTCACCCAACTTATTTTCATTAGCGCCTTTCATTTTTTTTAAAGTCATGCTATAATTTATTTGTTCTGAATTTGAATTGGAGGTATATCCTTGGATATCTTTGTTGTTGAAGGCGGCAAAAAGCTGAAAGGCTCCATTACCGTAGGCGGGGCAAAAAACGCTGCGGTTGCCATTATTCCCGCCGCGATTCTTTCCGGCGATGTTTGCACAATAGAAAACCTCCCCACCATCAGCGATGTGAATGTGATTTCCCAGATTCTCATTCAGTTGGGGGCCAAGGTCACCAAGCTGAGCGAATCGGTGATTGAAATAGACGCGAGAAATATGGATTGCTGTCAGGTCAGCCAGGATCTTGCCAAAAATATGCGCGCTTCCTATTATATGCTCGGCGCGCTGCTGGGCAGATTCGGGCGCGCCAGAGTTCCCATGCCGGGCGGCTGCTATTTCGGTGTGCGTCCTATTGACCAGCACCTCAAGGGATTTGAAGCGCTGGGCGCCAAAAGCAGCCTGCGCGACGGCGTAATCTCGCTGACAGCCGAAGAAGGCTTAAAGGGCGCGTGTGTGCCGCTCGACGTGGTATCGGTGGGCGCTACCATCAATATCATGCTGGCGGCGGTCCGGGCGGAGGGGCTCACGGTCATCGAGCATGCCGCGAAGGAACCCCATATCGTGGATCTCGCCAACTTTCTCAACTCGATGGGAGCGGATGTGCGCGGCGCGGGTACCGACGTCATCAAGATTCGCGGAGTGAAAAAAATGCATGGCGCCACCTACTCCATCATCCCCGACCAGATCGAGGCAGGCACCTATATGATCGCGGCGGCGGCAACCGGCGGCGATGTGACGATTAACAATATTATTCCCAAGCACATGGAGAGCATCTCCAAAAAGCTCATGGAAATGGGCGTGGAGATCTATGAATACGATGAGTCCATCCGCGTCACCCGTTCGGGCGACCTGAAAGCGTGCAATGTCACCACCATGCCGCATCCCGGCTTCCCCACCGATATGCAGCCCCAGATGGCGGCCGCCATGGCGATTGCCAAAGGCACCAGCTCCATCACCGAGGGCGTGTGGGAAAACCGCTTCCAATATGTCGCTGAACTGAAAAAGCTCGGCGTACAGGCGGAGGTGCAGGGACGCGTGGCGACCTTTGTGGGCGTGGATCGGCTCAAGGGCAATCATGTCAAGGCGACCGACCTGCGCGGCGGCGCTGCCATGGTTGTGGCGGCGCTGGTGGCAGAGGGAGAAACCGCGATCAGCGAAATCTACCACATTGAGCGCGGCTATGAGCAGCTCATCGACAAGCTCGTGGGCGTGGGCGCGTGCATCCACCGCAAAACCGTACCCGACGACTTCGCCTTCGACGATTTCGCCTCCGACGACGTCAAATAAAAAAACAGTCAACCGCCTCTGAAATTTCTTCGGCAGGCGGTTGCATTTTGCTTGATTGAGAGGAAGTTTCCATTGGCAAGATTTTGTTCCCTATACAGCGGCAGCAGCGGCAACAGCGTTGCCATCGGCTGCGGCGGCAAATACATACTGATCGACGCGGGGCAGAGCGCAAAGAGAATCAAGGAGCGCCTGTCACAAGAGGACATCGACCCCTCCGACATCTGCGCCATCTTCATCACACACGAACACAGTGACCACATTTCCGGCGTGCGGGTACTCGCTTCGTCGCTGAAAGTGCCGGTGTACGCCACCGAGGGGACGGCGGCTTACCTCCGGAATGCCGGTCACGCCAAAAACACCGACCTGCGCATTCTGCCGCGGGACGGCGTGGATTTAGGAGAAATGGGCGTGACCTTCTTCCCCACCTCTCACGACGCCGCCGAAAGCTGCGGCTTCTCGGTGCGCTGCTGCGACGGTCGCACCATTGCGCTCGCTACCGACACGGGCGTGATCACGCCGAAAATTCACGCTGCGCTCGAGGGCGCGGATCTGGTCTATATTGAATCCAACCACGACGAATCCATGCTGTTTGCGGGAAGGTATCCCTATCCCCTCAAAAAGCGCATCGCCTCCGGCAAGGGGCATCTGAGCAATGACGCCTGTGCGGCGGAGCTGCCGCTTTTGGCGCGAAGCGGCGCTACCCGCTTTGTACTGGGACACCTGAGTGCGGAAAACAATCTGCCGCTGCTCGCCCGTCAGAGCGCCGTCTGTGAACTGGGAAAATACGGCTTGCGGGAAGGCGCGGATTATCTGCTGTCAGTTGCCGCGCCGGACGGTCTGAAATCTATGGTTTTTTAAGGAATGGCAATTAACTCCCTGCATTTGATGATTAAACTTATGAATTTGCGTGAAAAAGAGGATTGAAGTTTATCTTTTTCAAGTGAAACAACTAAAAACGACCGTATCAAAGAGTCGGAATACTCATGAACGGTCGTTTTTATTGTTATATGTCCACCTATTTCTTTGTTCAGAGATTTCTCCTATATCATTAAAAACTAACATAATTCGCCATATTCAAGCCTTTATTACGACGTTCGACATACTGTCTAAAGTTGTCATTTAGGTAGATGGACGGTATCTGCGTATTTTTTGTAAATGCGCATAAATAAGGAACATGAATACAGGAAAGGTCATGATTATACTTTACTGTACCATCACTTAATATTACAATTATGTTTCTATCAAATAATTTGTGATGATTCTCGCAGAGCCACAGACCATTATCACCATCTGTTGCAAATCGCACTTTATCGTCTATACCAATTGAATTGTCAGCTCTTATACTCGAAACAGGCCAGATATGTGCACCCTGAATTATGTCAGGAATTTTGCATCCACACAAAGCACAATGTTTCTCACCAAGTTTATATAATAAATTGAATTGATATCTTGGTGAACGAAGTTGATTACCATGACTTTCCTCAAAAATACGTTTTTCGAAGGTTAAGTCGGTTCTGACAATATCGACCGTATTCATTTTTCTGAGAACTCTCAAACTGGATTTGGGCAATTCCTTCAAATTTCCTTCTAATATTTCATATAGCTTTATCTTTTTTGTTTGTCCAATAATCATAGACATCGCATAACATATAAGACTTGATTCATATTTATTCGCACCAAAGGTTTTGCAATAGGCTTCATATTCTCCGTTTTCATTTTTACTTATAAATGTGGAGTTGTTCCCCTTATTGTTTTTACGATTTTCATCGCGAGCACGCATCATATCTTCTATGGTCGTAAAACTGGAAGCAGGAGAAGAAATCGGAAAATTCAAAAAGGTAAAGCCAACCGTTTTCATAAGTCTATACATAAACATATGATAATCTGTTGCCGGATTTCCACTTTTGCATATAAAATAATAATACAATTTCTTCTTGTCGTATGGGCACGCATAAAATATATTAAATGTTGTAATTGCACTCTGTATGCTGGAATTTCGTCCTGTAATAGCCTGATCCGAAAAAGTTATAAAGTGTACATAATCTCTATAGCGGAGCGTCGCCAGACGTCCTTTATTATAGGATTTATTCAAAAAATCATCCCGATAATCATTTTCTACATACTGGCAATCATAATCTGAACGACCAGTTATTTTCTGACAAATGTCTTTTAAATAGCTATCATCGAGCTGATCCTGAAAGGTCGAGCCTGTCTGTACAGATTTTTGTAAATTTCGTTTTATCACGAATAAAGGCTTATCGCTCATAGTTAATCACCAGTATTTCCTTTCTGCGACTTCCGGAAATTCCCAAAATATCGCCCAGCTCTATTATATGATAATCATTGTCTTGTATCCAGCGAAGTAGATTTTGATTGATTATTCCTTTATGTTCTAAAACATATGACAGCATAAATCGGCTTCCCTCACCATTTAATCTATCTAAAAAATCAAAAAGTTCGTCTTCCTGCGTGACATCCCATCCTTTAAATCCTCGCTTTCCATCGTTGTAAGCGCCGTTTGTAAGCATATATGGTGGGTCAAGATATATAAATGTATGTCCGTCATTCACATGAAGAAACATTTCTTTATAATCCGCACAATAGAAATCCGCATTTAATTCCTTAATACGACGAGAAAAACTTATAAGTTTTTCCATAATTTTATCATTAAACCATCTCATACCTACAGGATTGTTAAACTTATGATTTCCATTAAAACGGATCTGCTGTTGAAAACTATACAATATTACAACAAGTAATAATCGCGGATCGCGTTCATCTTCCGGAAATGAGTTGTAATATTCTCGAACCTTGAGATATGACTCTTTATCACCGTGTGCCAGCTCAAAACGCTGAATTATCTTTTTCATATATATAATATAAGAGAATGTGTCATACCGACAGAAAGACTCAATTAGTTCTTTGACAAAATGGTTATACTCATTATATATGATATTTTTAGAATGAATGTTGGTTCCAACGTTAAATCCACCTCCGAAAGCATCTATAAATGTTTCAATGTTTTCAGGAAGGTTATCTCTTATATCAGAAATCACACGAATTTTGTTTCCTACATAGTTAAGTGGGGATTCATATATTACATCTGCTGAATCCTTTTTTTCCACAAAAAACAGGTACTCAAAATGTTCTTTTTTATTTTGAGACTTCCAATTTTGATACTTTTTATAGCTGATTTTTTTGCAGCAATATGTTTCCGTTTTTCCATAACGCTTCATAACTGCCTCTATGTACTCTTTAGACATGAAGCCATCATTGTTATAACTGAGAACGATGTACCTTGCTTTTGTATTGGCAATAATTTGGTCAAAAAGAATATTTACTTTGTACTCTTTAGACCAATCAGACCGCATCGGCATAACAGGGCGAGACCCAGTTACCTTGCTTACAGAAGGACTATCGTCTAATATGAGTGTTTCAAGTAAATGATACTGTGTTCCATATTGGTTTTGTGTATATGGTGGGTCTAAATACAAAATATCACATTCAACATCAGATATAATATTCTCTATTTTATCGTTATAAATCGTGATATCTCCAATTCCACATACATTATACGCCGGCTTAATAAACTCAATGGGCTTTAATGCTCGACTATCCCACTTTTTTAAGAAAGCGCCATATACTCCGGCGGTGTTTGAAACCCTTGATACAGACTCTATAAGACCAGCAAGAAGAAACATATATTCCGATTCACAGAGCAAATTGTCTTTGTACCAATTCTCTATCTGATTTCTGAAATAATCAATCCGCGCAGCATTTTCAGGTGTAAAATACATCCTATCGCTTTCAGTAGGCGCGTATGTTTTATATATAAAGCCGTTAAGTTTTTCATGGTTCTGATTTAGAAACTCAAAAGGATCAAAACCAAGCTTCTTAAAATAACAAAGAGGGGCATATAGCCTACCAGCCGTATAAACAGTAGCCCATTTTAGGTTGTCATTGATAATAATATCATATTTATCTTTTAATCTATCTGATACGGATCCTGTGCCGCAAAAAGTGTCAAATAGAGTGAGTCTGCTATTTAAAGGTACATTACTTTCAATGAATGAATCTATTTGATCCGCAATTGATTCTTTATTTCCTATAAATCTCATTTCTTTAACACCTTATTCTTATCGGAGTACGAATTCCACAATATCATCTATCTTGCAATTAAGTACCCGGTATATCTTCTCCATTGATTCAAGGGAAACATATTCATCTCGGCGCATTCGGGTAGAAATATTAACCCGCAATTTTCCAAAAATAGGGACATAACTTTTAAAAGTGCAGTAAACACGGACTTTTCCTCTAATTTTTGCTTTGATAGAATAGTACCTAGTAGTCACTTTGATGTTTTTTGTAAAACCACACAATACAGGGATTCTTGTGATACTGTACCTAAATTGATGGAAATTTACAGATTAACGCTGTACCCAGCTTTCCTCTGAAACTCCGCAACGATCATGTTTCTATCTATTAACGTATGAAATAATTTTTTAACTTACAACCATGGTACACCTTTCACTTGTTCACAGAATACTAAAATAGCATATCACGAAAGCGTGTTTTTTTCAATCAGATATAAAAAAATCATTTTATCATCACAAACTCCGTTTTTGATCAATAGAAAATGTTTTTATTTCTCTTCCTTTTTAGTTACTCTGCTTCGATTTGCCTACAGACGGCGAACCGTATGTGCGGCTTCGAGCTAAAACTCTTTATTATGCTACACGAGTCACAAAAAGCGAAAAACGGCATAGCCGAATTTCGCGACTATGCCGATATTTTCCAAGATTACAAAATTCCTACGTTGTACCGCATCGGGAGAGGATGGAAAAGAATCTCCCGGCGCAGGGGGTATTTTTATACTTTTATATTATGTCAGGCCGGTGCGTTTTGCAAACCGCTTATTCGGTCACATCGCCATCCGAAACCTGCGGGGCTTCATCTGCCTCCGAAACATACACGAAATCGTCATCCTCCGGCTGCTGCTCCTTGTCTTTGTTCCAGGGGAGCCAGGAAACGTCAACGCTCGATGTATCAAGATAGTGGGGATTGGCATTGGCAATGTGATAGGAGAGAGCGGACAATTTGCCGCTTTCCATGATTTGGGTGTGATCCATGTCAATGGCAATGTCACCGATCTGGTAACGGTAGACATTTTCGGGAAGGGACGCATCCGGCGACGCGTAGGTAATAATCGTGTAAGCCAGCATAAAGCATTCGTCACTGTTCATGATCTGCTCGGGATAAAAACCGGAAAGCATATTGCCCACCAGCATCATATAGAGTCCCGATGCGCCTTCACTTTCATCCACGGCGGGATCAATGCTGATATCCATCGACACCAGCTTGCCGAAACGCACATCTGCTTTCAGATTCACCATGCCGTCAAATTTGGTCACGGTCTTGCCTTTGCTGAGTGCCTTCCTATCATCGGGCGACAGCGTAATATCCGCGTCACTGTACGAAACCTCGTCAAGCCCCAGCATGGCGGCATAGGTGAAGTCGTTGGTATCACAGGCGTTGAACTTATCCGTATAGGAAACAAGCGACAGACCCATGTCTTTCGGGAAGGTGGTCGCAAAAATAAATCCGCCTACAATCAGGGCAATGGTGAAAAGTCCGGTGAGAAGCATGGTAAAGACGGCGGTTCTCCCCGAAACAATCTTTTTCTGACGCGGCTTGTCCTCGTCATAGTCCAGATAATCGTCCTCATCCACTTCTTCGTCAGCGTCCTCGATCTCGTCCGCTTCATCCTCGGTTTCCTCCGATTCCTCGTCGGATTCTTCGTCAAATTCTTCGATTTCGTCCGCTTCGTCTTCGGTTTCCTCCGATTCCTCGTCGGATTCTTCGTCAAATTC
>CACWOA010000047.1 GCA_902762395.1 uncultured Ruminococcus sp. | reverse complement strand
ACCGCGGAGGAACAGAAAGCGCTTGACAAGCTGCAAAAGACCTACGACACGGCAGAGAGACTCAACCGGCTTTTTTCGGGCAGGAACGAGCTGCGCACTTCGATTCACGAATACGTCATCAGCCTCAAAATGGACGAGGTGCTCACCAATGCCAACCTTTATCTCAAACGGCTTTCCGGGGGACAGTACGAAATGTATCGCAAGGAACCGGATTCCATAGGCGGTCGTGCCAGAAGGCAGGGATTGGATATCGAAATCTTCGACGGCAATGCCGGCAAGGTGCGTCCTGTCTCTACGCTTTCGGGCGGCGAAATGTTCCTTGCTTCGCTGTCTCTCGCCTTTGGTCTGTCCGATGTGGTACAGTGCTTCGCGGGCGGCATTCATCTGGACTCGCTTTTTATCGACGAGGGATTCGGTTCGCTTGACAGTGAAACGCTCGATATTGTGATGGAGGCGATCACACAACTGCGCGAAAACAAGCTCCTCGGCATTATCTCTCATGTTTCAGAGCTGAAAGAGCGCATTCCCTACGGCATCGAGGTGCTGAAATCTCACGACGGATCGCAAATCAAGGTGGATTTCTTCTCATAAAAAACGTAAAAAAATCGGCTAAATGCCGGATTTTGTAGTGGAAAAACGGGTTGGTATATGATACAATAGATGAGAAATCGGTCGATGACCTGTTATCTTTCGGAAATGAGGAAACAATTATTATGATAAGATTATTTGTTGATTCCGGCAGCAGTATCAAGCAGGACGAAAAGAAAAAATACGATGTAGAGATTATTCCGCTGAAAATATTGTTAGGCGACAAGGAATACAGCGACGGCATTGATTTAAGCATGGATTATTTTTATGCCAGGCTGATCGACGACAAGCTCTTTCCCAAAACCTCGCTTCCCTCGCTGGAGGAAACCGAGAAGCGCGTCATGGAATATGTCCGGCAGGGCGACGACGTGATCTTCCTGCCCATTTCTTCGGGCATCTCCGGCACCTATAACACCCTGCGCATGCTCTTTGAAGACCAGCCCAAGGTGCGCGTGATTGACACAAAGACCGCTGTGGGCGGTATCCGCATACTCGTGGAGGAGGTCAATAAATACCGCGACAAAGACCTCGATACTATCGAGAAAAAGCTTCTCAAGCTGATTCCTAAAATCAAGGTTGTCGCCATTCCCGAAACGCTGGAATATCTCCACAAAGGCGGTCGACTCAGCAAAACCGCCTATGTCGCGGGCAGTCTGGCGCAGGTCAAGCCGCTCATCACCTTTGACCTCGACGGACACGTCAAGGTCCTTTCCAAAGCGATCGGACTCAAACGCGCCATGCAGATGCTCGTCAACACGATGAATGAGTTTCAGTGCGACACGAGTTACAGCATTGTCCCGTCCTATACCTATTCGCAAAAAAATCTGGTTGACCTTATCAAGATGACCGACAGAAAGTATCTGCCCGCCATGATCGAGCCGGCGGACAATCTCGACCCCGCCATCGCCTGCCATTGGGGTCCGAATGCCTTCGGGTACATATTTGTCGGCAAATAACCCTCACGAAAGGAACGTATTTATGAGACTGGATAAATATTTAAAAGTGTCCCGCATCATCAAGCGCCGCACCGTCGCCAATGAAGCCTGCGACGCGGGCAGAGTGATTGTCAACGGCAAACCCGCCCGCGCGTCGTATGATGTAAAGGTGGGCGACATCATCGAAGTGACCCTCGGCGCACGCACGGTCAAAATCCGCGTGCTGGAGGTCAGCGAATATGCCACCAAGGAATCCGCCGACCGACTCTTTGAAGCCCTTTAAGCAACGTGAAATGTGAAGTGTGAAATGTGAAGTGTGAAGAATTCACACAAATCACAGCGTTGCATTAAAATCATTCCCCAAAAAAAACAGTGAAAGGATTTTGCAGCAGTGCTGCCTCCTTTCACTGTTCTTTTTTTACTCAATGGCATTATCTGGTGGTTATTGAAAAAAACGGAATAAGGTCTATCTCGGATTTCACATAGACTGCACCGATATAATAGCTGTTGTGAACAGAAATGCGGTGACTGTCAACAGAATAAAGCTGTGTCTGAGAGCCGTCCACATCTATGAGCAATTTACCTTTTTTCAGGTTGGGAATGCGTGCTTCCATCGCTTGGCATTGACGTGAAAAAACATCATCGTCAGGCGCATTGCATATCATGTATTCATACATCTTTATCCCTTCCCGTTATCGTTTTTGCGGTACATGAAAATCGAAAAAGCAAGCTAAAAGAATAGACAAAACAGATAATAGAAAAGGAACAATTTATTCAGATGACAGTATCCATATTCTAAGGCGCGAAGCGCTCCTTTATTATTATTTATTATCTATTCTTTATTCTTTGAGCGAAGCGCTACAGTCTTGGGTCTACGGGTTCGCTTTCGAGGGCGAGCACGGCAAAGGCGCATTCGTGGACGCGGTAGAGCGGCTCACGGTGAACAAAACGGGAAAGCGATTCCATGCCGAGGGCGAATTCACGGAGCGCCAGCGTGCGCTTGCGCTTGAGGGAACGCTTTTTGAGACGCTGCAAATGCTCCGGTTCGAGGTACTCCGCGCCGTAGATGATGCGCAGGTACTCGCTGCCGCGGCATTTCACGGCGGGCTGGAGCAGCGCACCGTTCTCTTTGGCGATGAAGGTATCCGGCTTGACCACCATGCCTTCCCCGCCGCTGCCGGTCAGCGCCAGCCACCAGTCCACCCCTTCCCGCACGCTTTGCTCGTCGGCGGTATCGACACAGAGATAGGGCGTCGCCATGAAAAGCGGGTCGCTTCCCGTGAGGTATTGCCGGATGGTTTCCATGTGCCAGACGTGTTGCTGATCGCTGAACACTTTTCCCTCGCAGGCGAGAAGGTGGAAGGGGGCAATGCGCAGATCGTCCGCCGAATCCACCCGCCAGCAGTATTCTCCATAGGCGACCGTATATTTTTCCATGTCACGGAGCTTTACGGTGTAGCGCGTCAGCAGGTCGCTGATATCCACATTCTGCCCCGACGCGCCAGCGTCCACCTCATACGCCATATGATTCCGGCGGCAGGCACACTCCAGCGCCTGCACCGCGGCGGACAGACTGCCAACGCCCGCCCGACCTGTGGGCGCGTACTGGGTGCGAAGCAGCGCCTGCGCCTTCTCGCTCCACGGCATGAGTTCGGTATCGAGGCAGACCCAGTCGGTGCCGAAGTCCTGCCAGAAATGCGTGTCGGTCAGCACCTTCCGGAGTCGGTCAAGAATGGCGTTTTCCGTGGCGGCATCGTCAAAGAAGCGCCGCCCTGTGCGGGTGTAAATCATGCCTGTGCTGCCGTCGGTCACGCCGAAGCGTTCCCGCGCGGTCTGCGCATCCTTGCAGGCGACCATCACGCAGCGGGAACCCATGTGCTTCTTCTCGCAGACCACATGCCGCACGCCCCTGTCGGCGTAATAGGCGAACGCCTGCAGGGGATGCTCGAGATAACCGTCCAAATCGCTTGTCTCACAAGGCGACATGGTGGGCGGCAAATAAATCAGCCAGTGCGGGTCGGCGGCAAAGCGCGACATGATTTCCAGCGCCGCCGCCGCGTTATTTTCGTGGATATCCACCGACGGCATGAGCTGCGTCTCGATGTGCAGCTTCTTTCCGAAATCCCCGACGGTCAGGATATCCCCCATATCGCGGTCAATGGCGGCGCCCTGCCTCTCCAGCGGTCGGATGGGCTGGTAATAGGTTTCCTTTGCGTCCACGCTCACGGTTTCGCCTTCCGGGTAGCGGTAAGCTGTCAGCTTGCCGCCGAAGACGCAGCCCGTGTCAATGCAGACCGTGCGGTTGAGCGAGCTGACTTCCTCCCCCGCAATGTGTCCGTACACCACGGTGGCGCGACCGCGATAATCCGCCGCCCAGTTATGCCGCACCGGCAGACCGAATTCATCCGTTTCACCCGTGACTTCCCCATAGAGGCAGAATTCCCGCACTTTGCCGGACGCTCTGCCAATGTATTCCTCTTTCAGCCCCGCGTGAGCGATGACCAGCCTGCCGTCATCCAGCACATAATGGCTGATCAGCCCGTCGATAAAGGAAGCGACCTCCTGCTTGAATGCCTCCCCCTGCGCCTCGATTTCGGCGACCGTCTTGTCAATGCCGTGGGTCATGGCAATATTCTTCCCGCGCAGATATTTCAGCAGCTTCACATCGTGATTGCCGGGAACCGCGATGGCGGAACCGCTCTTCACCATGTCCATGACCAGCCGCAGCACATCGGCGTTGCGGTTGCCTCTGTCGCAGAAGTCGCCCAAAAACGCCGCCTGTCTGCCGCCCGGATGGCGGTAAACGCCGTCGGTGCGGACATAGCCGAGTTGGTCGAGCAGCATTTCCAGTTCGTCGCAGCAGCCGTGAATATCGCCAATGATATCGAAGGGACCGTGCAGCTCCCGCTTGTCGTTCCACAGCTTGGTGCGCACAATTTCGGCATTCTCGATCTGCTCTACGGAATTCAGCACATACACAAAGCGGAAACCTTCCCGCTTGAGTCCGCGAATGCTTTTGCGCAGCGCGTTGCGGTGCTGATGAATCACTCGCTCCGGCAGATTTCGGTCGGCACGCGCCTTGTTGCGCGCCAGCATGACCTCTTCGGGAGGATTGAGCACGATGGCGACGGCGTGGACGTTCTGCTGCTTGGCAAGCTCCACCACCTGCTGACGGGCGCTCTGCTGTAAATTGGTCGCGTCGATGACAGTGAGCTTTTTGTGGTTCAGCCGCTTGTTCGCCGCGTAATACAGCAGGTCAAACGCGTCGGCGGAAATGCTCTGGTCGTTCTCGTCGTCGGTAATCATGCCCCGGAAAAAGTCGGACGACAGCACCTCCGTCGGCAGGAAGTGCCTGGCGGCAAAGCTGGATTTGCCCGAAGACGTGCCGCCGATGAGCGCCACCACGCAGAGTTCGGGAATTTCCATGGTAAAAGTGGAAGACTTCACATTATCCATTTCTGGTAAACACCCCCATCTGTGTCGGCGTACCGAACGCCGGGTCGTTGTCGCCGATGCCGCTGCACACGCAGGTATAGTCGAATTGCTCGCAGATATGCGCCGTCCATGTCCGGAATTCCTCCCGCGTCCACTCAAATCGGTGGTCGTCGTGGCGCAGACCGTTGCGCTTCATATTCGTGTAATTTTCGTTATATTCGCGGTTGGGCGTGGTGAGAATCACGGTTTTCGGCGCGGCATACCGGAAAAGAATCTTCTCAAAGGCGGGCAGGCGGGTGGGTTCGATATGCTCGATGACTTCGATGACGCAGGCGCAGTCGAAGCCTTCAAAGCGCTTGTCGCGGTAGGTGAGCGACGCCTGCATCAGGGTCAGCTTGCGGCGCTTGAAAGGATTCATGTCATCGAGACGCAGCCGCTTGGTCGCCTTTTCCAGCACGCTCACGGACACGTCGCAGGCGGTGATGCGCTGAATCTGCGGTTCGCTCAGCAGCAGGGATGTCAAACGGCATTCCCCGCAGCCGAGGTCGATCACAGAGGACGCGCCGCTCGCCAGCACCGCGTTTCTGACCGCCTCCATACGCTGTGTATTCAGCGGCACGCGTTTTTCCTGCGCTTCCGCTTCTTCTGCCGCTTCACTGAGATCCTCTTGGCTTTGCTCCTCCGGCAGTTCGGACATCAAAATGTCTATCGCCTTGCGGGCATAGGACTGCTTGTTTTTGAAATAACGGCGGGCGATTTTTTCCTTATACGGATGAGACGCCAGCCAGCCTTTGGACTGCGTGGAACCTTCATCTTCACCCGCATCCGCCACATAGCCACCGTGGTCGAGCAGCTTCTGAATTTCGTCGGGCGCGATGTAGTAATGCTTCTGCATATCGAAGACCGGAATCAGGACATACAGGTGATTGAGCAGTTCCGACAGTTTCACGCTGCCGCTGATTGTCAGATCAATATAGGGCGAGTCGCCCCATTCGGGAAAGCGGCTGTCGAGAAGCGTCGTTTCCGTTTTGACAGTGTAGCCGAGCGGTTCAAACAACTGCGCCGCCAATTCCTTGTCGTCCCCTGTCCGGAGGGACGTGAGCGTGGCGGTGAGGGGAAGGGGCGTGTCGGCGAGCTGCTGCTTTTTGTCGCAGCGCCCCTTCATGGCGGTGCCGAACACGCGGGAAATGGCATTGCTCATGAACGACGTGGCCGCGTAGGGACGGTCGTTGACATAATCAAAAAGACCGCCCTCGCCGCCGCCGAGCTTGCCGCGCGCCAGATCAATGGGGTCGATATCGAGAAGCAGCGCCGCCGTGGTGCGTTCGTCGCTGACTTCGGGATAGAACACATACGCCTTGCCGTAGCTGAGTGCGAACTGCTGCGCCCTGTCGGGGTTTTTGTGCAGCAGGTAGCCTAAATCCTGCGTATGTTCGCCTTCATAGGTGATGGTTAATAACACAATTCTATATCTCCTTTCCATGTAGTGTTCAGTGGGGAGTGGTCAGTGGGGAGTGGTCAGTGGAAAGTTCACAGAAATCCAGACAGAAACAGATTTGGTTTTATCTGGAAGCGTGATTCATCGAACCCTGCGCCGGGGGCGCTCCTTCCGGCACTGACGTGCCACCTTCCTCAGAGAGGAAGGCTGTAAGTGGCTCCCTCTCTGAGGGGGCTGTCGCGCAGCGACTGGGGGAGAGCAGGACGCGCTTTCTTCTGAATTGCATTCAGGCACATACGGAAGCACTTCCGTTTCCGTTCCTAACCACTGACCACTGATTACTCAAATTCTTATTTCTTTTACAATCGAATGCATCCTCATAAAAAAGGGCAGTATCACAATGACCGGATCATTCTCTGTCATGTGAAGCTGCCCTATGTGATGCTTATGACGCGGCGATCACATCGCCCATATTGTACAGTCCCGGCTCTCTGCCGCTCATATAAACGGCGGCATTGACCGCTCCCGACGCAAAAACGCCGCGGGACTGCGCGGTATGCTTGATGGATACCACTTCGTCATGTCCGGCAAAAATAACCTCATGCACGCCGACAATGGTGCCGCCGCGCACGGAATGAATACCGATTTCGTTTCTTTCACGTTTTCTGCGCACGCTGTGACGGTCATACTCATAACGCGCGTCATAGGGGACTTCCTCACTGATCGCGTTGGCGATCATCAGCGCGGTGCCGCTGGGAGCATCGAGCTTGCGGTGATGGTGCTGCTCCACGATTTCCACATCAAAGCTGTCGCCCAATACCTGCGCCGCTTTTCGGGAGAGCGCAATCAGCAGATTGATGCCGAGAGACATATTACCGGAATGGAAAAGGGCGACCTTTTGGGAGGCTTCCTTTATCTGCGCCAGTTGTCCTTCGGAATAGCCGGTGGTGCAGAGCACGGCGGGCATCTGTTTTTCCACGGCCGCAGTCAGGATGGAATCCAGCGTGCTGGGGTGGGAAAAGTCGATGATGACGTCGGCGTTCTCGGTCACGTCCGCGATATTGGCGTATACCTGATAGCCCTGCGTCGCGGCGGTGTTCACATCCACACCCGCGACGATCTCACAGTCGTCCCGCTCGCGGACAATATCGGTAATCGCGGCGCCCATCTTGCCGTTGCAGCCGCAAAGAATGATTTTTGTCATGTTTTTATACTTCCTTTCAGGTTTTGTGTTACATCAAAACGGCTTGTCTGTCCTCAAGCCGCACAATATCGCCCGTTTCATGGCATTCATATCGTGTCATGTCGGCATATGTGGCTAACGGCTTCCTGATCAGCGCAAACGGGCAGGCATTGCATTGTCCGTTTGCGGCGAATTCTGCGGCGGCGGTATAATCGTCATCCAGTTCCAGACCCGTCTGTACCATCGCCGCGCCCGTGTTTCTCATCACGCCAACCGCCAGCCGCGCCAGTGCCTCGACGGCTGTGCGTTTGTATGTCCAGCCGCCGTGTCCGCCCCGGTGAAACATCTCGCGTTCCGGAACAATCAGTTCAAACACATACCGTCCCTCGCGTGGTTCGTTGTTGAGGAAGAAGCCCCGTACTTCGGTAAATCCGCCGTAATTCAATAAAATCTGCCGATAGTCGTGGGAAAAATGCTCGTCAAATCCAAGCATAAAGTTATTTTCCAGTTTGCTTTGATTGACGGCGGCTATTTCGTCGAGCGACAGCGCTGCGTCCTCCCGATAACCGCCCGCAAAGACCGCTCCGCCCTCCGCAAAGGCGGCATACAGCCGCCTGACGGTGTCATGGGTGATCGCGGCGCGGTCATATTCAAACCGGACGGAATAATAAGCGGGCAAGCCTCTCACTCCTTCCTGCAAAAAATCGTGTTGTGTCTTTTATTGTGTAATTTTCGTATCGAAGATCATCTTTTGGCAATGCTCGCAGTAATGCGCCTCCATGCGAAAACATCCAAGGGGATTATATTGCGAGGCTTCCAACTGTCCCTTGCCGCCGATGAGCCTTTCCATTTTCTCCCATACGTCGGACGGTCTGTCAGGCGTCCAGATCACGGGCCTGCTTCCGGCGCCCTGTATGCTGCCTTTCTGCATTTCTGCGTGACAATAAGGACATTGCATTGTCCTGTCACTCCTTTCTTTTTATGAAATCTCTCTTCTGATTTATTCAAAAAATTCCCGCAGGGAATCCGCCGCAGCGGTTTCCTCGCCGCTGTCCCACAAATAGATTTTGCCGTCCGGTTTGAGGTAGTAGGGATTGCCCGCGCCATCATCGGAAAAAACAACGCCATCTATACCGTATTCCTCACGGTAAAAGCCTGTCCATCTGACCATCTCGGACAAGGGATAGACAATCCAGCCGACGCGTTCCGTTTCGCCTGTAACGGGGTGGCGCATGGTTTCCATCACACCATCGCTTTGGCTGAGGATGCGCCGCAGCGCATCGGGCAGAGCAAAAAAATCGTCCGTCTGAGCGGCGGGCGCAAAGTTTTCTATGTGCCCGTCGTACTTTTCCGCCATCCATGAAAGCATCCCTGACCCTCCCGTCATTACAACACATGCTTCCGGTCGGAATCACAACCGAAAGCATGTGAATTATTTTCAAGTCCGCAGGGCTTCCTCAACTATTCGTTATTCTTTATTCACTATTCTTTAAGCGAGCGAATGCGAGCGCTCAGATCAGTCCGTGCTTTGCCATCGTGGCGGCAAGCTTATCCTTGGCAGCCTCGGTCATCTCAAAGAGCGGCATACGGCAGGGACCCGCCTTCATGCCCATCATGTTGAGGGCTTCCTTGACCGGAATCGGGTTTACGTCGATGAAGAGATCGTTGCAGAGATCAAGGTATTCGAGCTGGAGCGCCGCGCTTTCCTTGACCTTGCCGTCAAAGTAAAGCTGGCAGATGTTGTGGGTCACTTCGGGCGCGACATTGGCAAGCACGGAAATGACGCCCTTGCCGCCGAGCGACAGCAGCGGGACAATCTGGTCGTCGTTGCCGGAATAAATGTCCAGCTCATCGCCGCACAGCGCACGAATCTTGGCAACCTGCGAGATGTTGCCGCTGGCTTCCTTGATGGCGACGATGTTCCGGTACTTGGAAAGCTCATACGCCGTTTCGGGAGCGATATTCACGCCGGTTCTGCTCTGCACGCTGTAGAGGATGATAGGCGCGTCCACATTGCTGGCGATGGTGCCGAAATGCGCCACCAGACCGCGCTGGGAGGTCTTGTTGTAGTAAGGCGTGACCAGCAGCAGACCGTCCACACCCATGGCCGCCGCTTCTCTCGAAAGCTCGATGGCGAACTTGGTGTCGTTGCTGCCCGTGCCGGCGATGACCGGCACTCTGCCCGCCGTGTGGTCGATGGCGAACTTGATGACGCTGCAATGCTCTTCCTCGCCCAAAGTGGAGGATTCACCCGTTGTGCCGCAGGTGATGATCGCGTCTACCTTGTTTTCAATCTGAAAATCAATGAGATCGGCATACGCGTCGTAATTGACAGAGCCGTCCTCGTTCATGGGTGTGACAATGGCAACGCCCGCCCCCGTAAAAATG
>CACWOA010000046.1 GCA_902762395.1 uncultured Ruminococcus sp. | reverse complement strand
GACGTTCTCGTTTCTTATCCGCAGATCGGATGCCCGATCGGTCGTAAGAGAAGTGGACAGATACGAAAGACTGGAACGCAATTCGTTATTCGAAGACTGGACGGCCGAAATATTGCGATAGGTCGTCGCGCCAAAAACGACCAGGAGCAGGAAGCCTCCCAGAAACATGGCGCTGATCCCCAGTGCATAAATGCTTCTTGTCGTCTTCATTTCCCGTCCTTCTTTCTTGGTATGACCCGGATCTCCGGCGGAAGGTTTTCCGCAAAGATCTCGTAGTCGATATAGTAATCCTTACTGTTGACGGTAAGACCGTAGTTCTCTTTCAGATAGTCCAGGTCAGGCGGATAAACGCCTTCGACCACGTAGCACTGCAACGCGCTGCGCTGTATCGCTTCTTTCAGCGACCGGGTCGTTTCTTCCGTGTTTTCCTTTCCCGAAGCGACCAGCGGTTCGAACAACAGGAAAGCAACGACAGCCAGGACCGTCAGGATCAGGAATACAGGAAATCTTTTTTGATCCCGATACATTGAGCCTTCCTTTCTATCCGATCGAATTCATGATGCCGATCAGCGGCAGCATCAGCGAAAGCAGCACGATGGCGATCGATATCATCAGCACGCCGGAAAGCAGCGGTTCCAGGGTGTTCACGATTTTCGTCACGGAAACGGCGGAATCTTCTCTTAAAAGATCCACCAGTCTCTGCAGGATGGACTCGATATTGCCGCTGCGTTCTCCCGGTATCAGCATCCTTCCGTAGACGCCTTCATAGAGTCGTACCGTGTTTTGTACGCCGTCTTTCATTTTCTGACGGATCGTGCAGGATATTCAGGATCACGCTGCGGCACAGCCCCCGTATTTCCCTTTCAGCTCGACGATGGCGTCGTCTGACCGGGACAGGAAAAGTGAAATGATTTGATGGTCTTCCATAGGCGTTGCCTCCTTTCTTTTGCGTTGACCCTCTATAGTTTTACTACGGATTCTTTTTCCCATCTTGCTTTTTTATAGAAGATAGCGTATATTTTTAATGATAGCACAACGCCGAAATTATTTTTCAAAAAAATGAAAAAAACACTTGACATTTTCTCTCTCATGGTGTAATATATTACACGTCACTGAGAGCAAGCGACAACCGGACGACTTAAAAGTGTCGGTTATTACAGGTTGTAATGTTGCCCGAAGGTGCGGCTATATGGGAGCATAGCTCAGCTGGGAGAGCATCTGCCTTACAAGCAGAGGGTCACAGGTTCGAGCCCTGTTGTTCCCACCAATTGTGGCCCGGTAGTTCAGCTGGTTAGAACGCTAGCCTGTCACGCTAGAGGTCGACGGTTCGAGCCCGTTCCGGGTCGCCACAATTTGCCTCTGTAGCTCAGTCGGTAGAGCAGGGGACTGAAAATCCCCGTGTCATTGGTTCGATTCCGATCGGAGGCACCAACAGCGCCGTTTTGCTGTCGCAAAGCTGCTAAGATAATAGTGAATAGAGAATAAATAATAGATAATAGATATTTGTTGCTCGTTCACTGATCTGCGGAATTAGCTCATCTGGTAGAGCGCCACCTTGCCAAGGTGGAGGTAGCGAGTTCGAGCCTCGTATTCCGCTCCACTCCAAAAACGCACTTCAAGTGCGTTTTTTATTATTTGCAAGACTTTATGTGGGTGATTTTTTCATGAATTCAAAACATCATGTGCAAAAGATTCCTCGACCGATGATAGGTTGCCTGTGAGAGTGCCGTTTTTCCTTGACGATTCTCGCAGGCGACCCGAACTGTCAAGGAGTCGATCAAATTGAAAAAAGACCGCGCTTATTTACGTTACCAGCGCAACCGCGCCATTCGCCGGAAAGAGGGCATTCTTCGCCGTCTGGGCGGGGCGGTATATGTGCAGGCTTGGGAACACGGCGCACCGGGACGGCTGGCAAAAGGAAAAATCCATTGTTCCTGCCCGATCTGCCGCAGAAAATCCTATGATGAACCCGCCTGCCGCGACCGCCGTGCCGCCATTCGTGCCGCGGCGCAAATGGAGGAAACAACTGAATAAGAAAATCATCCCTCTGTTGTCCTTTCCGGCGGCAGGGGGATGATTTTTATACGCATGACAAAGAGCGCTTTTCGTCTGTTCATAGAAAGTTTTCAATCAATCCGACTCAAAGTCGTTGACTTCAGGTCGGATTTGTGCTATTCTATATTCAGATGAATGGGGGAGGTGGTATTTTGAAAGTCAGACAGCGCAGGGCGCAGGAAACAAGAGCGAAGATTGTCGCTGCGGCGGAAAAACTGATCAGTGAAAGAGGATTTGACGCGGTACAGATTATTGACATTACCAACGAGGCAGGCGTGGGCAAGGGATCCTTTTACACCTACTTCAAGCGTAAGGAAGACGTGGTGGCTGAGATTGCCCATGCCAGATTTGAGGATATTCATGGAAATTCCACACAGCAGACAGGAGATGTCTGCGACCGGATAACGTCTTTTCTGACCGATTCTATGGAGTATATCAAAGAAGCGGGCATACGCATTGCGCAGCAATGGGTCAGGGGTGTTGTGGATCCCGACAATCCGGACGGCGTCAATAAACTGCGCTATGACAGAGATGTGATACACGGTCTGATCGAAAAGGCAATACAAAACGGCGAGTTGGATAGCAATATTCCTATTGAAAAAATGACCGGGTGGATTGCGTCGGAATATTACGGCATCGTCTTCTGCTGGGCATTGACAGACGGAGAAAATGACCCGACGGAGGCAATGCGCGATTTTTGTCAGGGAATGGTAAGGCATTATCTAAAGCAATATATAATACAGCGATAAATAATGATAATAGAAAGGAAACGAAAAAATGAACGCATTTACCTACAGCTACCCCGTGAAGGTATATTTCGGGGAAAAGGCGGCTCAGAAGCATCTGAGCGGAGAACTGGCGAAGGTGGGAACCAATGTGCTGCTTGCATACGGCGGCGGCTCCGTCAAGAAAAACGGCGTGTATAACGAACTGATCGGTATTCTGCAATCCGCGGGGAAGACCGTCACGGAATTTACCGGCATTATGTCCAATCCTACCTATGCCAAAGTGCAGGAAGGCGCAAAGCTCGCGAGGGCGCACCAGATCGACTTCATTCTCGCGGTCGGCGGCGGTTCGGTCATCGACTGCTGCAAGATCGTGTCCGCGCAGGCCAAGCTGGACAGGGATATCTGGGATTACGAATACGCGCAGCACGGGCAGCCGACGGAATTCATCCCGATGGGCGCGGTGGTCACCGCCTTCGGAACGGGTGCGGAGATGAACAACGGCGCGGTCATCACCAACACAGAGAAGATGATGAAGTCGCCGCTCTATGGCGCGTTTTATGATTTTACGATTCTCGACCCCGCCTACACCATGACCATGCCGATGAAGCAGGTGATTTCCGGCGCGTTTGATTCTCTTTCCCACAGCATAGAAACTTACATGGGTTTTCCGCAGCAGGTGAATCTCTCCGATGAAATCAATGAAGCGACGCAGCGCAACATTATCCGCAACATCCGCGCTTCTATTGCAAATCCCGATGATATGCAGGCGAGAAGCGAACTGATCTGGGCGGCGGCAATGGCGGAAAACGGCATTTTAAAAATCGGCAAAGTGACCGACTTCCAGTGTCATATGCTGGAGCATCAGCTCGGCGCTTATACCGACTGCAATCACGGACAGGGGCTGGCGGTGCTGCATCCCGTGTTGTACCGACATATGCTGCCTGAAGCCGCGCCGCAGTTTGCGAGACTGGCAGTGGAAGTCTGGGGCATTGACCCTGCCGGAAAGAGCGAGCAGGAGTTGGCCAACGCCTTTGTGGATGCGCTGGCGGCGTTTATCAAAGAAATCGGGCTGCCGACCACGTTGGCGGAAATGAAGATTCCGGTTGATACGGACTACAAGGCAATCGCGGAATCTACCATCCTGACAGGCGGCTGTGCGAAAAAATTTATCGCTGATGAGCTGTATCATGTTCTGCTGGAGTGCAGATAATCATAATCACGCAAGGAGAGATTACCATGAGCAAAAAGGTCTTGATTCTGTCGGGAAGTCCCCGCAAGGGTGGCAATTCCGATCTGCTCTGCGACGAGTTTATGCGCGGTGCGGAGGAAGCCGGTCATGAAGTGGAAAAGATTCGCGTGGCGGAGAAGAAAATCGGCTATTGCAGCGCCTGTTATTACTGTCAGCAGTCGGGCGGCGTATGCGCCAAAAAGGACGATATGGCTGAGGTGCTGCAGAAAATCATCGAAGCGGACGTAATCGTGCTGTCAAGTCCTGTGTATTTCTATTCCATCGACGCGCAGCTCAAAACGGTCATTGACCGCACGGTGGCGCGCTGGACGGAAGTGAAGGACAAGGAATTTTACTACATCGTCACCTGCGCGGATGATGAACGCGAGTCACAGGAACGAACCATCGAATGCTTCCGCGGCTATGCCGATTGCGTGGAAGGCGCTGTCGAAAAAGGCGTCGTCTACGGTATCGGCGTTTACCGGCCGGGCGAAATCAAAAACAGCCCTGCTTTCGCTCAGGCGTATGAAATGGGCAAATCTGTATAAAAACGATAGGGAAGAGGGGATAACCCAATGAAAGGATTTTTCAAATTAATCGCCATGACACTTGCACTTGCCATGCTCACATTGTCCATTGCGGGATGCGGCGCTTCCCGTGCCTCGCAGGAAGCCAAGCAAGACCTTTCCCAATCCACCAATGTGCTGGTGGTGTATTTCTCATGGTCGGGACACCTTGAAAGTATGTCCGGCTGGGTGGCGGACGAAACAGGCGGCGATGTGATCCGCGTGCTGACCAAAGAGGAATATCCCAAAAGCTACAACGATACAGCCGACCGGGCGAAAAAGGAACAGGACAACGGCGTGCGTCCCGCCATCAATGTGGAACTCACCGCCGAGCAGCTTGCCAAATACGACACGGTTTTCCTCGGCTATCCGGTGTGGTGGTATGATCTTCCCATGCCGATGTGGACATTTTTGGAAAGCGTCGATTTGTCCGGCAAAACGGTCATTCCCTTCTTCTCGCATGAGGGCAGCTCGGACGGCGCGAACAGCCTGAACACCATTCAGACGCTCGCAAAGGGCGCGGACGTAAAGACCGGCGACGCGCTTTCCATCCGGGGCGGCAAGGTGGATTCGTCGGAAAATGATGTGCGCGAATGGGTCAAAGCGCTGGGGTATTCCAAATGAATAAAAAGCAAATTATGCGAATCACCGTTGACGCGGTAATGACGGTGCTATTGCTTCTGCTGATGGGCTATTCCAAAATCGGTGAATGCGCCCATGAATGGCTCGGCGTGGCAATGACGGCACTGTTTGTGCTTCATCACATTCTCAACCGCAAGTGGATCAAGAGCGTATTCCGGGGAAAATATACGCCCTACCGCATTTTTCAGACCATCACAGCCTCGCTGATTTTGCTGACAATGCTTGGCTCCGCTGTCAGTGGCGTGATTCTGTCAAGGTATATCTTCGCTTCGCTGAACCTCGGCGGCGCGTATCTTGCCCGAACGGTTCATATGCTTTGCGGCTATTGGTATTTTGTGCTTCTGTCGCTGCATTTGGGGATTCACTGGGCGATGAGGATCGGCATGGTATCACGAAAAATGCCGAAGAACAAGCCGTATTGGAAGTGGATTGCCAGAGGCTTTGCGGTGCTGGTTGCCGCTTACGGTGTCTACGCGTTCATCGCGCGGCAGATGGCGGAATACCTTTTCGGCATAACGCAATTTATCTTCTTTGACGCAGACGAACCGATTGCGCTGTTTCTGCTGGATTACATTGCCATGATGGGGCTGTTTGTCCTTGTCGGGCATTATGTTACTTTACTTTTGAAACACATAAGCAAAAGTAAAAAAGCAAACAATACACAAGAGAATAACGCTGCGAAACTTTGACTGAGTACGGAATAAAACAGATTTACATGAATCAGAAAGATGGCTGCGAATGACGTAGGTTGAGGTTCATGGATCGGAATTTGTCAGGCTTTTTCCCTCTGTCTTTCTTTCATTTTTTGCCAGTTAATATACCCGTATATATCATTGGCGAGGAATGCAATGAAACATACAACCACAGAAACATACCGGATATCACATAAACTTGCCAATATCCATAAAACAATCAGAACCACATCGTTTGACGCGTAAGCCAGTGCAAAACAGGGATTTCTTCTGAAAGTGAGATAAACGGCAAGAAAACTTGTTGCAACTGAAATAGTGCTCGGAATGATATTTGCGGTATGAAAGCAGTCAAGAATAAAATAAAACAGAATGGCAATAGCCGCTGTTCCGACCCACATGAGAAGTATTTCCTTGTCGCTGATGGCGTTCACCTGAACTTCCGCTCTGTTTCCGTTATATGGATTTCTAAGCCACGATATCAGTGCGAAAACAGCCATAGGCATTGTCATGCCAAGATATGTTATCATTTCTCCATAGTAGCCGAAGGTGTATGAAATGATTCCGTATAACATGCTGAAAACAATCATCAGGAATTGACCGAAGGGATTGCCTTTTGCGTTAAAAATCAGAGATGTTACGCCTATCAAAGAGGCACACAATGTCAAATAATTCTCTCTGTCAAAAATGAAAAAGGAAAACAAAATCAGCATTACCGATGAACTCCATAATACTATTTCAGACACAGAAAAATATTGTATGAATTGTTTGATTTTCAACATATTAACCTCCAAAACAATAAGCATCCGCATACACATCTTCTAAGACCTAACGATGTGCAAACGAATGCTTTGGACATTCTACTACTCGGTAGCAGTTTTATTTTATGTTTTATATTATTATAGCACTTATCCCTCAAAAAAGCAATACCATACTTGATATTTGACCAAAATCAAAGTAAGGGTATCTTTTATTAAAAAATGATTCATCACAAGGAGGATTCATTTATGCAGTATGCAACACTTAACACAGGAGCCAAAATGCCGCTGGAGGGAATCGGGGTCTTCCAGATTCCCGACGCGGCGGAATGTGAAAGGGTCGTCTATGACGCGATCAAAACGGGCTATCGCCTGCTTGACACCGCCGCCGCCTATATGAACGAGGAAGCCCTCGGCAAGGCGGTCAGACGTGCTATTGCGGACGGGCTGGTGACCAGAGAGGAACTCTTTATCACCACGAAGGTATGGGTGCAGGACGAAAAGAACGAGGAAACGGCTTATGAAGCGGTGAAAACCTCACTTGCCAAGCTGGGTCTGCCCTATGTTGACCTTGTGCTGCTTCATCAGGCGCTCGGCGACTATTTTGCGGCCTACAGAGGCATTACCAGAGCTTATAAGGAAGGTCTTACCAAGGCGGTGGGCGTTTCCAATTTCTATCCCTTTGTCCTTGCCAATTTCTGCGAGAATGTGGAAGTCATTCCGGCTGTCAATCAGGTGGAATTGCATCCCTTCTTTGCGCAGGAGGACGCTATCGCCCTGATGAAGCAGTATGGTATTGTCCCGCAGGCGTGGGGACCGCTGGCGGAAGGCAAGCACGGCATTTTCACCGATCCGGTACTCACCGAAATCGGCAAAAAATACGGCAAGAGCGCCGCGCAGGTGGTGCTTCGCTGGAACGTGCAGCGCGGCGTGTCCATTCTGCCGAAATCCACTCATGTGGAGCGCATGGCGCAGAACATCGACATCTGGGATTTTGAGCTGACCGAAGACGAGATGAAGACCATCGGAGAAAAAGATCTCGGACACAGCGAAATCATCAATCATTTTGACCCGCAGCTTGTGAAGATGCTGTGCGGTATGAAGATTCACGAATAACGACAGCACACCGAAAGGAGAACCACAGAAATGAAAAAGAGCTTTGACAAAGGATTTATCACACCGCATCCGGTGTTCATCATCGCCACCTACGATGAGAACGGCATACCTGACGCGATGAATGCGGCATGGTGCGGACAGATCGCGGGCAACAAGCTTGCCATCAGTCTGTCGGCGCACAGAACCACCACGAACATCAAGACCAATCAGGCGTTCACCGTGAGCTTCGCCACAAAGGAAACGGTGGAAGCCTGCGATTATGTCGGCATCGTGTCGGCGGATAAGGAGCCGGACAAGATGGCAAAGAGCGGCTTTACCGTCACGAAGTCCGACAAGGTCAACGCCCCGGTGATCGACCAGCTCCCCGTTGCGATTGAATGCAAGGTCATCGAGCTGCAGGAGGAATTTGGCGAAACCCGTGTGGTGGCCGAGGTCGTCGGAATGAAAGCGGACGAAAGCGTGCTGACCGACAATAAGGTTGATCTGGAAAAGCTGCACCCGATTATGTTCGACACCGTAGCGCTCTGTTACCGTGAAATCGGTGCCAACGTCGGCGGTGCATGGACAGCTGGAAAAAAGCTAATGTAACGGAATGAATGGGGAAGAGGCGGTTAAAGACACGATTTTAAAGAGGTTTCCCCGCATTTATCAAAAAAACAAGAGAAAAAGACGGGCGGTGCTTTGATGATCAATCAGAGCGCCGCCTTTTTTTTGTGAAATTTGTAATGCAAACAGTGCATCACAGCAAAAAAGAAAAACAACATTCTATTGGTGAGGTGCATCGAATGGAGGGTGAAATACAGACGTATTTCAGGATTGTGTCAAAATAGAATTTCACGAATAATATGATAAAAGAAAGCATATATGTCACGTTCGCGCGACACATGAATGTTTTCGGAATCATCCAGATGAAATTGAAAGGAGACATAGAAATGCAGGATGATTACAACCGTTTTATCAAACGCTCCATCCAACAGGCGCGCTGTAATTATGAAGACATCTTTGCTCCCTCCGGTGATGAGGAGGAAGCGATGCCCCATGAGAGCGGCTGTATGGGTACCCAGGCTTCGCAGATGGGCATGAAGGACAGATGCATGGGCGCCGAGGCTTCGCAGATGGGCATGAAGGACAGATGCATGGGCGCCGAGGCTTCGCAGATGGGTGTGAAGGACAGATGCACGGGCGCCGAGGCTTCGCAGATGGGCATGAAAACCTGTTGTGACAGACAGGCGGAGAAAGAGGAGAGCTGCACGAATGACAAGATGTATCGACCTGCGTGTGAGCTTCCGGTGATGGTGTTCATTGAACCGCAGACCTTCGGAAGATTGTATAATGAGGCGGAAGGTCTCAAGCGCGGAACCATCTTTCCGGCGCTCGACAAGCCATTTTACGGCAGGGGAGGGAAATGCTGATGGACGAGAGAAACAAGCTGCTGATGAAGATTTCGGCGTGTCAGTTTGCGCAGTATGAGCTGTGGCTGTTCCTTGACACCCATCCGAAATGTGTGGAGGCCATGCAGGCGCTCAATATGCACCGTGCCAATGCGAAAAAACTCAAGGCGGAATATGAGTGCCGCTTCGGTCCGCTGAGCAATCCCAAGGGGAACGGTCAGTATTGGTGCTGGATTAACGATCCCTGGCCGTGGGATTACACCGGAGAGAACTGCGGCTGCGGCATGGGCGCACGCCGCATGAAAGGAGCGTGCCGATAATTATGTGGAATTATGAGAAAAAGCTGCAATACCCTATCAATATCAAAAATCCGAATCCGAAACTGGCGCAGATGATTATCAGCCAGTACGGAGGTGCATACATCAAAAGTTACATACTATCTATCCCTCCACGCCTCATGCCCGGATAAAAAATCCGCAGCATGAGCCGATTTTATTTATCCGTCCATCTTTCCCTCATCTTCGCCCTTGATCTGCGCAAGCGCGCGGAGCAGCTTGTCGGGGATAGGGATGCCGCACTTGGCGCAGTTCTCCAGAATCGAAATCCCCTCGTTTGCGATCAGGAAGCCGATGGTCAGATTCTGGAGCACGCCGCCCGCGCCTGTCGCCACATCAATGCAGTGCGCCACAGCGACCACGAAGAAATACATCATCTTTTTGATGATGCCCCGGAATCCCACCTTGGAGCTGAGTTCGTTATGGATGCACGCGGCGGTCAACCCGCTGATGTAGTCGATCACCACCATGGCAAGCAGAGAGGA
>CACWOA010000045.1 GCA_902762395.1 uncultured Ruminococcus sp. | reverse complement strand
CGCATCAGGGTGGATTTGCCGGCGCCGTTGGAGCCGAGAAATCCGTAGATGCATCCGTCCGGTATCTGAATCGACACATCGTCAAGCGCGCGAACCGCCTTGCCGCTCTCGCCGACAGACAAGGACATAGATTCCTTTATACTGTCAAATTCGGACTCGTTAAATTCGCCGTTTTCGATCAGTTCGGATTCAAACTCGCTCAAAGATTCGCTCTGCGACGCGCTTGTCTCCTCAGAGGTGGATTCGCTGGTCACCACGGAATCCGAATTGCTCGTGCTCTCGCTGTCGCTGACCGATTCGCTCTCAGACAGCGATCTGGAAATGCTCTCGCTGACCGACACAGAGGTAGAAGTGCTCTCGGAAAGCGAAGTCGAAACGCTTGCGCTCAGGCTCTCGCTCTCGGACTTGCTCAGGCTCTCACTCTCGGAAAGACTTGTGCTCTCGCTCTCGGAAAGGCTCTTGCTCTCGCTCTCGCTGGCGGAAACGCTCTCGCTCTCGCTGGTGCTGACCGACTCGCTCTCGCTCTTGCTGGCGGATGCGCTTTCACTCTTGCTGGCGCTCTCGGATTCGCTGGCGCTCGTGCTGGCGGAATTGCTTTCGCTTTCGCTCGTGCTGGCGGAATCGCTCTCGGAGGCGGAAGCGGAATAGCTGTTGCTCTTTACCTCGGATTCGGACGTGCTGACAGACTGGGAATCCGCATTGCTGTTGGCGGCGGACTCGGAAACCGACTCACTCTCGGAGGCCGACGCGGAAGCGTCCTTGCTCTTGCTCTCGGACTCGGACGCGCTCTCGGACTGCTGCGCGGAAACGCTCTTGCTGTCATTCTCGGAAACCGCTTCGCTGGCGGCTGCCGCTTCGGAAATGCTCTGGCTCTTGGACGCGTTGGCGGATGCTCTCTCGGAGTCAAACGCAGAGGCGCTTTCGCTCGTGGAAGCGGAGGCAACCAGGCTGTCGGATTCGCTCTTGGACGCGCTCTCGCTTTCAGAAGCGGATTTCGACAGGCTGTCGCTCTTGGAGGTCGAAGCGCTCTTGCTAGCCTCAGTGGAAGCGGCGGTGCTGTTTGCTTCAGAGGTCGCGACAGAATTGGACTTGCTCTCGGAAGCCGACTGGCTGGCGCTGTCGGAAGCGGAATCGCTGGAAGCGGTGGACGCAGACACCGACGCGCTGCCGCTCTGAGAGGCGGAAACCGACTCGCTCAGAGATTCGGACGCGGATACGCTGTCACCCTCGGAAGAGGCGTTGGCATTTGCCTCACTCTCGGAAACGGAGGCGCTGGCGCTCTCAGAAGCCGAAACGCTTTCGCTCTCGGAGGTAGAAGCAGAGGCGCTGTCCGCCGCGGAGGTGTCGGCATTGCCCTGCTTCTCTTCGGAAGCAGACCGGCTCGCGCTGTCGGAAGCGGACGTGCTGGTGCTCTCAGAGGTAGAAACGGACGCGCTGTCCTGCTGGGAAGCGGCGATGCTTTCGCTCTTGGAAACGGAAACCGACTGGCTGTCAGTTTCAGATGTATTGACATTGTTCTGTTTGGATTCGGACGCAGAAAGGCTGGCCGACTCGGAATCCGCCACTCTCTGGCTCTCCGCCGCGGACGCGGAACGACTCTCAGCGTCGGACGCGGCGATGCGCTTGCTCTCGCTGGTGGACGCGGAACGGCTCTCGCTGTCGGAGGCAGCGATTTTCTGGCTGTAGGAATTGGAATTGGAAATGCTGGTGGACTCGCTCGCGGCGTTCAGGTTGACAACCTCCTGATCGCCCTCGGTTTCCTCCTCCAGCTCGGCGGCGTAAACCGTTTGTGCGGGCATCGCAAACGCGCCGCCCATCAGCAGACCTGCCGCCAGTCCGCCCTTGACAAGGGTCTT
This sequence comes from uncultured Ruminococcus sp., assembly GCA_902762395.1. Classification (GTDB taxonomy): domain Bacteria; phylum Bacillota; class Clostridia; order Oscillospirales; family Acutalibacteraceae; genus RUG762. The sequence continues at coordinate 8,237 of CACWOA010000045.1, read as the reverse complement.
CCTGAATGAGGAAGATCTGACTTCCATGGAATCCACGGATGTATCGGTTTCTCTGCGGAACGCAAAGGTGACAAAGCCCGTCAGCTTGGACATCACATTGTACCAGATACCGTTCTTCTTGCGAAGCTTGACCCGTGCGACTTCATTGGTGATCAGTCTTCCACGTTGCTGTGATTTCATGTCTTATCCTCCATTTTACATCAAATTCGGCGTGATACTCCCCTGATAAAGTATATTGTTTGCCATGTCATCGTGACAAACGACCCCATCATGTGCTTTTCGCCTAAAGTGTACTTTGTATTTTAGTCTATTTCCACATTCTATTACAAGAAAATAGGGATAAACGGCGAAAAAAAGGGACAAATGGAGGCGAACGAATGTGATTTTTTTCGGGTTTATTAAATATCCGGTCTTCGTCAGGGCGCGTCAGAGGCGGCAAACGGGATTTATTTTACCGCAAAGGTAAATTCCTCCGCCGTCCACGGTCTGTCGGGGGCATAATAGAGATAGTCGTCAGGCTTTTTGGCAATATAATGCGGCGCGGTGTCATAAATATGAGCCGAAGAAATTTGTCTTTTATAGTAATCAGGATCGGTGAAAGTGTATGTATATCTTTCAATTTTATCTCTAATATAATAGTCATAACGATTCTCTTCAAAATTGAAAGAATAATCTATCTCCGCACCATCCTCAAAATACATTTGTGCCTCAACTTTGCTTTCTGTTTCCTCCGGAATGTAGAAATCAACATAATTTACTACTGCAATGATCTTAAAATGGTCTACACCCATATCCATACAGAGTTTGTTAAAATCAATTTCAGTGCTTTCTGAATCGGTGTCTAACCACTTGGATATATCCTGATAAAACACAACATTCAGATCATCAATGGAATCATCATTGTAATAACGATTGATCTAATTCCTGTTTAACGGATTTTTGGAAACGGTAAAGAATCCGTTTCCAAAGTAAGTACCACCTTCCATGTGGACGTCATTCCATCCATCAAATACACTGTCCATCTTGCACTTCAGCACCTGACGGTTTCCGTTGAATCCGGCGAGAATGGTATATCCGCTTTGGTTTAATAAATCCCAATAAGGCTGTTTCTCTGTATTTGTTATTAATTCCGTGTAAAAACCACGCGGGTAATATACTTTTTCATCTTCCAAATATTCATACCACATATCACCAAAGGAATAAACGGCTTTACCGTCTGACGTTTTGACGCGTATTTCTTTTTCGCTATCACTCCTGTTTATCCGCACCATAACATTACTATATACGTTATTATTGACTATGGGAATATCGGTCTTACTGTATTTTACAGGAATATCAATGTCTTTCAGCTTGGTGTAAACCTCTTCTCGGCTGCTTTTCTCATAGGTATTCCATTCGATTGACTCGATTTCTATTCACTATCTACAACTTAGGGAGTGCGCTTAAGTTGTGGATAGTGGATTTCTATTTGAAAGGGCGGCGCAATCGACAACCTTTCGTATTCATATTCCGCATTATGCCCGTCATCATCATGGTTACCATCCCATGTGTAGTGAATATACTGGTACCCATCCTCGTTATCATAGGAATATGGCAAGAGCAGGTATCTCTTTGTGCCGACAGTCACCGTTTCGTAATATGGATTTAAAAAATAGCCATGGCTGTGTTCGCCGTTTTCCATGATGACGCTTGCCTTGATATAAAGCTCGCCAAAATCAATATCCGCTTCTTCCTGACAGATCACTTCCGTCAATAAGAAAGATTCCACATCTGTCGTGTAATACTTCTGAAAATCCAGTGTAATACCGTCAAGGTCTATCTGATAGTCGATATCATAGCTTTTGGATTGATTGACCGACTTTACATAGTCGTTTTTGATATCAAATGTAAATTGAAATACCGCGTCCGCGTCGGAATGATCGTCCGTTTTCGCGCGTTTTTTATAATTTTCAGAGGTATAATAGTATGCGGTGAAATGGCATTGATAGCTTTTGTCCGCCTTGTTTACCACATATTTCATATCGGGAGCAAAAAATGTGGCTGTCCATAAGCCGTAAAGCGGAAAATTTTCCGAATAGAGAGCAGTCGTATTGCCTTCGCTATTGGTAATCGTTCCGTCAAAGCAGATACAACAGGCGTCACTGCTGCTTACATTCATAAAGAGAAAATCACCCGATATTCTTGCCTCTGTAATGCAAAGCGTGTAACCGTTGACTGTCTGCGTCTGATTGACTTCAAATATGTCCTCCCACCAATAACGCAGCGCAAACGCCGCGCCTGTGGCGACCAGCAGCGTCAGCGCGATAATAGCCGCCACCAGCGCCAGCTTGGGCATATTGCGTATGCTTTTGGCTTTTCTCTTTTGTTCCTGCTCGCAGCGTGCCATCGCCTCCAGCGTGCGTGCTTTCAGTTCGTCCGAAGCCGTGTCGGCGCGCGTCACAAACGGCACCTTTTTGCGCTGCTGTCTGCCGAATGTCATTTTTTCACTCATCCCTGTGTTCTCCTTTCGTCACCAGATCCACAAATTGCTGTTTTCCCCTTGCGATCAGCCCTTTGACGGCCGCTTCTGTTTTTCCCAGTATCCTGCCGATTTCCTTGGCGGTATAGCCGCAGTCGAATTGCAGCATCAGCACCGCCTTGTAAATCGGCTTCATGCGCCCCATGATGTTGTCGAAATCCACCTTGCTGTCCATCACGCTTTCAAACCGCTCGTCCAACAGCCGTTCGCCTGTGAGCGTCCTCGCCGACTGCTCCCAGTCGATCGACTCATCCTCTCTGTCGGCACGTTTGGTAAATTCAAAACGGCGGTACATACTGCGCACCACGTTCATCGTCACCTTGATAAACCATGCCTGCGCATGGTCTTCGTCGCGGAATGCCGGCTGCTTGACAATGTAGCGGACAAATACCTCCTTGATCTTACTAATGAACGCCTCATCACTATATAAACGCATGACCTGTCCCGTCAGACCCGTTTTTTTTGAAAATTTTTTCTTTTTCAATCTGTTCTGCAAATTCGGCGGAAAAAGTAGAAAAAATAACAGGAATGTGTTATAATAAAGATAAATCCATTCATCCAAAGGAGGCTCCCTATGAATATTGCCATTGTCGATGATTCCCCCGGCGATCTGGACGCTTTGCAGACCGTCCTGAAAGAATACGCGGCCGTCAACCGACTCGAACTGTCTGTGACCACCTTTGACAACGCCGAATCGCTGGTAAAACATTACCGTCCTTTTCAATATACGGTTATCTTCCTTGACATCTATATGAAGAATATGACGGGCATCGACGCCGCCCGCGAGATTCGCAGGAAAGACGGCAACACACTGCTGGTCTTTCTCACATCCAGCGACGCGCATATGCCGAATGCTTTCCGGCTCCATGCCTATGACTATATCCGGAAGCCTGTGGAAACCGCGCAGATTTTCCGCGTCATGGACGATATTCTCAAACGGCACACCGAATCCGATTCCCAGAGGCTGTATTTTTACAGCAGCAAGCGGGATTACAGTCTGCCTTATGAGAATATCGTCACTGTCATGACCAACGCCAATTACCTCGAAATCACCGACTGTGATGGCGTCACCTATAAAACGCGCATGACCTTCGCCTCGGTCAGCGACCTCCTCTGCCGTGACAAGCGCTTTTTGAAAATTCTCCGCGGTGTGCTGGTCAACATGGACTACATCACCGGATTCGACGGCAACTCCTGCCGTCTCAAAGGCGGCGCCGGGCTACCCATCAGCGTCAAATCCGGCAAAAATATCGAGCAGACCTGGCGCAATTACCTCTTTACCAAGATCCGCAACGAGTCCATCAAAAAGGGAGAAAGCCAATGATAATTCATTCATTTCTTAGCGAACTTGCATCCTATCTGATGCTGTTCCCCGCCGCCGCCATCTGCCTGTTTCCCATGAGAAACAGGATACGATGCCGTCTGCCCCGCCTCCTGTGGCACACAGCGCTGCTGCTTGCCGCCACGCTTCCCGCCGCCGCGCTGATCGGCTGCCTGCTGCCTCTTGACTCCAACACACTGATGCTGCCGCTGCTGGTCATCTTCTTTATCTTTTATCATCTTCACCTCAACGTACACGTCAGTCAGTCGCTGGCGGTCTTCTGTTTCGCCTGCGCGCTCATGAGTGTCCTTTCCAATTTCACCGACGGGCTCAACGCCATACTCTCCCTTCGTTTCGGATCGGACGCATTCACCCTCGCGGATGCACTCATTCAGTTCGGACTCAATAGCGCGGCGGCGGGGATTCTCTTTATACCCCTGTGGGAATACGGCAGCGGCATGATCGATCACCTCAACCTCAACAATGTCTGGTATGCCACTCTCCCCATTTCCGGCACGTTTCTCGCCATCAACCTGGTGCTGCACTACGACGGTGACGGTGATCTGTATACCGGCGCCGCCTTCCGTACCTTCTTTCTGACGGTATCGCTGATTCTGATTCTGTTGCTGCTGCTTTCGGTGATGTTTTATTTCATCGTCAGGATCATTCTCAGCGCGGGCGAAACCGAACAGCGCAACCGCATTCTCGAAGCACAGGAGCGCCAGTATCGCACCCAGCGGGATTACATAGAAAAAAGCGCTCGTGCGCGCCACGATTTCCGGCAGACCATCTTTGCGCTCAAGGCGCTTTCCGACGCAAAGGATTACCAGGCGATAGAAGATTACCTCGACCGCTACGTCCTCTCTCTGCCCCAGAATGAAATCATCCAGTATTGCCGCAACAACGCGGTCAACGCCCTTTTTAACTATTACGCACACCTTGCTTCACAAGAAGACATCGACCTGCGGCTCCGCATCGAATTGCCGGACGAGCTGCCCATCACCGACATTGATCTGTGCGGCATGATCGGCAATATTCTCGAAAACGCCATTACCGCCTGCCGTTCGCTGGAAAAGGACAAGCGGTGGATCCAGTTTACCGCCCTCACACTGAACGACGCCCAGCTCTGCATCGTCGCCACCAACAGCTTTGACGGCAATGTCAGGCAAAGCGCCGGGCGCTATCTCTCCACCCATCGCGACGGCAAGGGGACAGGACTCCTCTCTATTGCCTCCACCGCCGCCAAATACGGAGGCGCCGCTGAATTTTCCCATAAAAACAATGAGTTTTACACGGACGTGATGATACCTGTCGCTTAACCACCCTCCTATATTGCACACGCCAAAACAAGGCGGCTCGAAGCGTGAAATCTTCGGGTCGCCTTGTTTTCATTTAACGGAACCGCATAACGAAATCAATATCGGATCAATACCAGTCGTCATCCTCGCCGGTGTAGTACGAAGAATTGCCGAGCGTTCCGCTCCAGCCCTTGACGTATTGCTTGATAGCGGTAACGTCCTTGCCGTTGATCGCGCCGTCCTTATTGACGTCAGAGGATTTTTTATTGACACTGACGTTCCAGCCCGCAAGGTAATGCAGGAGCTGGGTGACGTCATTGTTATTCACTCTGCCGTCGCTGTTCACATCGCCATACAGCGTCAGGCTGATACTGGTGGGCAGCTTGGATTTGCCGAGGACAAACTTGTTGATGACGTAATCGTCGCAGTTTTCCGAAGCTATGATCATCTGCTGATAGGTGCCGGTGGGAACTTTAAAGGTAAAGGTGGTCTTTCCGCCCGACATCACGCCGTAGGCATAGTAAACCACATCGTCGGATTGCTTCAGAATCGCGAGACAATCCTGTACATTCGGCGTCACCGTCGTGGTGAGCGTCTGCGTCTTGTTGGTGGTGTTGATCTGGCAGTGATAAATGCCGTCAAACGTGCCGCTGCCGAGGGGGGAGAAGAAACTCTTCTGCATTCTGCGATCCCATGTAATGTCACAGTCATAACCGTAATTGCAGTCGGCTACCGTGAAATAATCCTTGAAAACGCCCGTGACCATCACGGTATGGCAGCTTCTGTAACGGATGAGATCGCCCACCACGACCTTGCTCAGATCGTAGTGACGCTGCCAATAGCTCGCATGAATGCCGAAAAGATCGTAGCCCAGCTTGAGAGCGAAGCCGTGGCACTGGCAGGTGCCGTCAAAGTAGTTGTCGCGCTTGTCTGTGTGCTTGGACTTGCAGGGGGTATCGGTGTAACCGTCGGCATTGTTGACGCTCGCCTTTTCCCGGTTCCAGTATTTGCCGTCGGGGAACTTTTTGCGCAGCATATTCAGACGCGAGGGAATATCCACCGTATTGGCGGTGTTGTAGGCATACGTCAGATCAATCCAGCCTGACTTCTTGTTGACGGTCACTTTGCCGTAATGACCGCTGACCGATGTGACCTTCACCGCCTTGTTTTTTGCCACCGACACGCGGGCAGACGTGGATCCGCCCGCCTTGGTATAAAGCGTCAGGCTTTTCAGTGTGGTGTAGGTACCGGTCTTATAGGTGAGTGCTGTCAGCGCACTTGCGTTGCTTTTCGCCTCCGCCTGCGGCAGCGGCATAAAGGGAATGGTGCAGATGATCACCGCCATAACGACGATCAGAGATAACATTCTTTTTTTCATTTCTTTTTCAAAACCTCCGTTTCACTCCACTGACCGCTGGCGTCAGCCGTTGACGATCGACGGGTCGATTTTAATTTTCTGCGTCATTGCGCCGTCTGTGTGTTTGTTGACAGACACGTCAGAGGTAAGATGATTGCCAAAGCACTGCGCCCAGTAAATCTGATAGAGACTGTCATGCCTGATGCAGCCGATGCCGATGGTGGTAAACTCCGGGTTCAGAATATTGGCCTTGTGTCCCGGAGAATTCATCCAGCCCTCTACCACCGCCGCCGGGGTCTGATAGCCCGCTGCAATATTCTCTCCGACCGCCGTGGAATCATCATGGAACGCGGTGAAGCAGGAGCTTCCGTCAGGGCGCGTATGGCTGAACAAAAGCACGATTTCGCCCGAACGCATCATCGCGGTGTCAAGCAGAGACGCGTCCATCTTGAGCGGAGGCGTTACGCCCGCCCTGCTGCGCTCCTGATTGACCAGCTTCAGCACTTCATACGCGTAGGTATAGGAGCGCGTCACGTTGATCGTTTTGAGATTGGGATCCTCGGTGACTGTCACATTAAAGGTCGTGGTGGCGGAGCCGTAATGCACGGTAATCTTCTGTGTGCCGATGGTATTGAGCTTGGTGGGAGAACAGGTAAATCCGGAGGTGATTTCGCGGGAGGTGTGATCGTCATACGTCGCGGTCAGTTTCAGTCCGCTTGTGTTGAGCGTGCTGCCCTCCACATAGGTGAGCTTGGACGGCTTGGACTTGACAGTGACAGACGTCACGGTACGGTTGACCGTCACGCCGAAGGAGGCGGAGGCGTCGCCGTATCTGACCGTGATAACCTGCGTTCCCCCTGTCGTCAGCTTGGTGGGCGTACAGGTAAAGCCGCTGGTCACTTCCTTCGATGTGTTGTCGCTGTATTTCACCGTCAGCTTCATGCCTGTGGTAACAAGGGTATCTCCGACGTGATAAGTGAGCTTGCCCGGTTTGGATTTGATCGCAACGGAGGTGACTTTTTTATTGACCGTCACATAGAATCCGGTAGACTTGCCGCCGTAAGAAACAACGATCTTCTGCTGTCCCACGGTGCTGAGTTGACCCGAAGGCGTGCAGGTAAAGCCGCTGGTCACTTCTTTTGTCGTATTGTCTGTATAGGTCACTTTGAGCTTCATGCCGCTTGGGTTGAACGTGTCGCCCGCCGCGTAGACCTGCTTGGAAGGTTTCGCCGCCAGCGCAACCGACGAAACAGCCTTGCCCACTGTCACATAGAATCCGGCAGACTTGCCGCCGTAAGAAACGACGATCTTCTGCTGCCCCACGGTGTTCAGTTTGCCGGAAGGCGTGCAGGCGAAACCGCTGGTAATTTCCGCTGTGGTGTTATTGGCATAGGTCACAGTCAGCTTCAATCCCGCCGGGGCAAAGCTTTCGCCCACGGCGTACACCTGCTTGGCGGGCTTGCTCTTGACGGCAATCGAAGAAACGGTCTGCCCCGCCGTGTTGACTGTCACATAGAATCCGGTGGATTTGCCGCCATAAGAAACGATGATCTTCTGCTGCCCCACGGTGTTCAATTTGCCGGAAGGCGTGCAGGTGAAGCCGCTGGTCACTTCCTTCCTGGTGCCGTTGTCATAAGAAACCGTCAGCTTCATTCCCGCAGACGAAAAGCTCTCGCCCACTACATAATGTTGCTTGGCGGGCTTGGTCTTGACCGCCACAGATGACACAGCGGCGGGCTTGTT
>CACWOA010000044.1 GCA_902762395.1 uncultured Ruminococcus sp. | reverse complement strand
TTTAATCCATTCATATTCAAAAAAAGTAACTGTTTATATAAAACAACAAAAAGAACTTGCGGATGATTATTGATGAAAAATCCATTTTGTCGTATTTGTTCGCTATTTTATGTATATTTTACTGTCGAAAAGATAATAAATCGAAATATTCCCGCGACTTTGTCTGTAGGTGCAGAATCAGCACGCGTGAATCAGTTTTTAATAAGTCTCGACGAATATAGTCAAGATGGATCTTGATTTGATGAAAACTTGTTTTGTGAAAAACATCTCTTCTGATTACATAGTTTTGCCTGACGGTTGTTGCATATGTGTTGCATGTTTGTTGCATACGACGCACAACTAAGCCGCTTTGAAAACGTCCATACACTCCAAAAACCCCGTAAACAGTGGCTTTGAAACGTATTGGAAAGTACTCCGCAGAGTAAACTTTATCTCTTGGAGAACTGGGGTGCGCGTCTTGCAGCCTTCAAGCCGTACTTCTTTCTTTCCTTCATTCTGGGGTCTCTGGTGAGGAATCCTGCGCTCTTGAGCATGGGACGGAGGTTTTCGGTATCGTACTGGAGAAGCGCTCTGGCGATGCCGTGACGAATCGCGCCGGCCTGACCGGTCACGCCGCCGCCGCTGACATTGCAAACCACGTCAAAACGGTCGGTCAGACCTGTCAGCTCGAGGGGCTGACGAACAATAACCTTCAGTGTGTCAAGACCGAAATAGTCGTCGATGTCTCTGTTGTTGATGACAACCTTGCCGGTGCCCTTGTAGAGTCTGACTCTGGCAACGGAGCTCTTTCTTCTGCCTGTGCCATAGAAAAACGGTGTCTTATCGTACATAATTCATTTCCTCCTTCCGAATTACATTGTCCAGGTTTCGGGCTTCTGCGCCTCGTGTCTGTGCTCTGCGCCCGCATAGAGATGCAGTCTGGTGAGAGCAGAACGACCGATGGTGGTCTTGGGAACCATGCCCTTGACGGCAAGCTCCATCACCTTAGTGGGATTGCTCTTCATGAGAGTACCCGCCTTGGTCTCCTTGAGATGACCGATGTAACCGGTGTGACGGTAGTAGATCTTCTTTTCCAGCTTCGCGCCGGTGAAAACAGCCTTGTCGCAGTTGATAATGATGACATGATCGCCGCAGTCCACATGGGGAGCAAAGGTCGGCTTTGTTTTGCCTCTGAGAATATCGGCGGCAACAACGGCAACGCGTCCGACAGGCAGACCTGCCGCGTCGATCACATACCACTTGCGGTCAATCTGACCTGCTTTGGGCATAAATGTTGACATAGCATTTTCCTCCATATCTGTTACTACAAAATATTTTTGAAACGGTTGAGGCATGTGGGCTAAGTCAACAAAAAGCACATCACACACCTTTCGAGCGTTCGCAAGGAGTATCTTACCACATTCCGTTCGCCTTGTCAACACCTTTTTGCAAAATTTTCATTTACAAATATCAAATCTCGTTTATTCTCTTTTTTTCTTTCGTTTTCTCGCTTATTCTCTTTCGCTATTTTTAAAAACCTTCTTTGCCATCTGCCTTTCGGATGCAATCACCCACTTGACCGGCGCCGTGGCTTGTATTATAATAAGGAAAAGAAAACAATTGTATTCCGGAGATGAGTCACGAATGAAACGCACTGCACCTATCATCCTGTTTCTGGCGGCAGCCGTCATGACCGCCGTATGTTTGTTATCCTCCTGCGGTTCGGCAGGGGGACGAAGAGCTTCCGACTGGAAAGGCACCTGGTACCGCGAGGGAGATTCGGTCTTTTCGCGCTGCTACGCGGAGATCAAGAATGTCAATTCGAGGGGCTTTGATTTCAGCATTACGGTCTACAACGGAAACAAGGCGGGCGAATTGAAGGACTGCCATGCCGACTTTGACGCCAAATCAGCCTCCTATCCCGAAAACGAGGACGGGGAAAACGATTACGGCATTGAAACGCAATATTTTGAAAAAAATGCCGCCTATTATTACGCCGAAGACCCTCGCTGCTACATTATGTTTTATTTTGACAGCGCCGAAAGCAAGGAACTCAATATCGTGTTCTGCACCACTGATGACTACCCGGCAGTGGAATGGACGGCTTTTGAGGGATTCGAGGAAAACACGCAGATCACCGGTATCTTCTCCCGCACGGAAAGCTACATCAATACCAGCCTCAACGAGATGGGCATCCTCAGCAGGAAAACGGACGACGCGCTGCAAAAAATGATGGGCGACACCGTCTATATGCGCCTGCTCTGCTGCTTCCAGATGCACACATCCGAACGCAGCGATACTACCGGTACCGTCACCCCCTACGAATACGGCGGTTCCGTCCATAACCACGACGGCATCGGCGGAACGATTCACTACGGCTCCATGGTGGGGCAGCAATATGCCGCCTGCGTGATTGAATATGACGACGGCAGCGTCAGCGCGGCGCTGTCGCTCGAAAACGGCTCCCTGGCCTACTACTCCGACAACTGGGTCTATGAAAAAGACCAGCCATTCCCCATCATTATCTGGGTGGAAAATTACACCAGAGAACAAAACGGCGAAATCGTAACGTCAGGCTAATCCGAATGCGGAATTCGGAATGCGGAATTCGGAATAAATGAAAATCAAAGTACAAAAAACACGTTGTCCTTTAGGCACTGTGAGGAAATAAGATGGACAAGTCAGATTGTTCAGATTATTTTTGAACAGTGCCTTAGTAACAGACAGCGTGTTTTTGTCATAGCAAGCAGGTAAAGGTTTTGTCAATCCACCTGGTCACGCAGCGCGTCAGCGATATTTTCAGCCGTCATGACCCTCAATTTAAAAATGACGTGCAGAGAACGCGCCTTTTCTTCCTTCATGCCGGACTCAAGCCAGTCGATCATTAAACCAAAACAGACGCATTTATAATAATTGATAATCAGCTCCCGGTTTTCCCGTATCAATCCGTCCATATCCTCCCGCCGAATCGCATTGTCCGCGTAACAGGTGACAAAATATTCGCAGGTATTCATCAGATGCTGTTCAAACACCTCGCGTTTCATGGAACGGTAAATGTGCATGACTGCCCGCCGGTATTGCGTAAAGGATTCTATAATCGCGTCAATGCCTTCCACAATGGAATCGGTGGAGTGATATTTTTTTACTATCTCATCAAACTGCTCCCTGATGATTTCCTCCATCAAAGAAGGGATGTCCTCAAAATGATAATAGAAGGAGTTGCGATTGATGCCGCATTTCTCCACCAGTTTTTTGACCGTAATCTGACTGTACGGCATTTCCTCCAGCAACGCAAGAAACGCTGTCTTTATGATTTCCCGTGTAAAAGCCGGCATATATTTTCAGATGCTCCTTTCCTGTTTCTACAAACAGCCGATTGTAAAAAAACGGCGGAAATTCCCCTTTACTTTTACAATCGCCTATATTTCTGCAAACGTTCCGCTAAGCCCTGCCCGTCCGCATATCCCTTTTGATAAAACAACTTCAGCGCGTTTTTGTCCTTTGTCAGCGTATCGATGCCGCAGGTGTCGTCGGGAGCAACAATCAACACTTTACCCTCTTGTTCCAGTTTCTTCGCCCATGTTACCGCGAAGTTGTAACGAGCGGCGCGATGCCGCAGTCCATCGGCGGCCTTCGGATATTTTTTCTGTATGAGTCGCGCAGACCGTATGTCCTTTTGGGGATTTCTCCATTCGTCTCTCGGTTTTGTCAGAATCAGTACTACCGTGTCACACCCAAGGTCAAACGCCTTTTGCAAAGGGACAGGGTCGCTTAAAGCGCCGTCGTAATAGGGCTGACCGTCAATAACGATAGGTTGACAGGCAACCGGAATCGCACACGACGCCTTAAACACATCATAGTGGTCTTGTGAAATATTCTCTTTGGTGAAATACCTTGCCTCACCTGTCACGGCGTTGGTAGCCACCGCATAATACGCAGACGGACTATCAAGCAGGGCGGCACAATCCAACGGATTTTCACCGTCCGAGTTGCTTAACTCGCTATAGATATAATGCAAATCCAGATAGCATCCCTTATGAATGATATTCCCGATACCCATGTATTCCCTGCGAAAAGGATAGTCCGTATAAAACGGATAGTTGCGTCCTTTTTGCCCCGCAAGGAAAGAGGCGCAGTTGGCGCTTCCCGCCGATACGCCGATACATACATCAAAATAAATATTTTCTTCTGTCAAACGGTCAAATACACCTGCGGCATATCCTCCGCGAAGTCCTCCGCCAACATCCACGACTCCGATTTTCAAGCGATCATCTCTTTCTGTGTAAAACATCCTATTTTCTGAAATTATACCATGAAACCGGACGGCAGTGAAATAGGCATTTTAAGTCCGTTGTCTAAAAATGACAGCCATTCCGTTTGTTGCGCGTTGTCAAAGGGGAGAAACCATGACACCCCATCTGGGCAAATTCCCGCATTTGCCAAAGTTTTGTGCAAAAAAAGCGGTTTGTCCGTTTTGTTTTGCCGCCAAAGCAAGTAAAATGAAGTCGTCCGAAAGCAGATGCATCTTTTGAATGAAACCTCACACGATTCTGCACAGTCCATTTTTCATCTGCTTTCGGACACTTTATAAAATACTCAGAATGGAGATCGAAACAATGAATGTGACAGACAAGGCAAAAGTATTGGCGATGACCAAGGTGTTCGATTATGTCGGCAAAGACCCTGAAACCAATATTCCGAAGGTCATGGAGTTCATGGACAAGATTTTTAAGCCGGAGGAATTCAAACCGCAGCGTGATGTGATCCGGGAGATTCTCAGTGCCCCCGACAATTGCTGGTACAAATATCTCATGGGATTATGGACGGATGTTGACCCCGATGTACTGCGGGCGATTTTTCAGAATTTTGTCATCAATGCCAATTTCATCGGCTGGCCGATGCAGGAGAAAATGCGTGAAAAGTACGGCTGCAATATTCCGTGGGCCATTCTGCTCGACCCGACGTCCGCCTGCAATCTTCACTGCACCGGCTGCTGGGCAGCCGAATACGGCAATCGGCTCAACCTCAGCTTTGACGAAATAGATTCCATTATTCAGCAAGGCAAGGAGCTGGGAACCTATCTGTACATATACACGGGCGGCGAACCGCTGGTGCGCAAGACCGATCTCATCCGGCTGTGCGAAAAGCACGCCGATTGCCAGTTTCTCTCTTTCACCAACGGCACGCTGATTGACGAGGCTTTCGCCGATGAAATGCTGCGTGTCAAAAACTTCTTCCCCGCCATCAGTGTGGAAGGTTTTGAAACCGCGACTGACAGCCGCCGCGGTACCGGGGTGTTCCAAAGGGTAGTGCAGGCAATGGAGCTTCTCAAAGAGCGCAAGCTGCCGTTTGGTATTTCCTGCTGCTATACCAGCCGGAATCTCGATTCGATTTCTTCCGAGGAGTACTTTGACCAGATGATTGCATGGGGCGCAAAATTCGTGTGGTTCTTCCACTATATGCCGATTGGCAACGACGCCGCCTCCGAACTGCTGTGTTCGCCCGAGCAGCGGGAAACTATGTACCGCAAGATTCGCGAATACCGCACGCGCAAGTCCATTTTTGCCATGGATTTCCAGAACGACGGCGAGTATGTCGGCGGGTGTATCGCGGGAGGCAGGCGATACCTGCATATCAATGCCAACGGCGACGTTGACCCGTGCGTATTCATTCACTACTCGGATTCCAATATCCGCGAAAAAACGCTGCTCGAGGCTCTGCAATCTCCCTTGTTCATGGCGTATCACGACGGACAGCCCTTCAATGACAATCATCTGCGCCCCTGTCCCATGCTCGAAAATCCCCAGATCCTGCGGAACATGGTGCATTCCGTTGACTGTCATTCCACCGATTTGCAATCCCCCGAAAGTGTCGATCATCTCTGCGACAAATGCGAAAGCTACGCGGCCAACTGGAAGCCTACCGCCGACCGGATCTGGTCGTGCAGCCACGATTGCTCCCAATGCGGCAAAAAGGCGTAATCCTTGTTTCCTTTTCCGACTTTACCAAACTTTCCATCCCCAAAGAAAAATACCGCAAGGCATTCTTTCAAAAAATGCCTGTGCGGTATTTTTCTTGATTTCCGACTCTTTGAAAAAACCGGTGGGAGTCGGCTTATCTATTGCAACTATACTGTATACACAGTTACAGGTTACACGCCGAAAAGCAGCTCGCCGTAGGAAGGATACGGCCAGTATTTCGCCGCCGTCTTTTTCTCCATCGCGTCGCCCAACGCGCGCAATTCACCCATCAGCGTGAGTACCGTCTCACGGTAATACCACGCGGATTTCAGATTGTCGCCCTTATACTGCTTGGCGCTCTCCACCGCCGCTTCGAGTTCCGCCGTCTTTTTGACAAAGGCTTCCAGCTTGTCGGACAGCGTTTCGATGAGGGTCATTTCGGCGTAAACCGAAAGTTTCGCGGAAAGCTGCTGCTTGGCGAGCGCACTCTGCGTCAGCTCATTGACAAAAGTAATCACGGCGGGCGTGATATGCTTCTCCGCCATTTCGATCATGGTCAGCGCCTCGATGTGCAGCCGTTTGACATAATGCTCCAGCTCGATCTCATAGCGGGCGCGCACCTCCGCCTCCGAGATAATGCCGTTTTTGACAAAGAGGTCGATGTTCTTCTGATCGACATAATGCACCATCGCTTCCGGCAGGGACTTGTAATTGCACAGACCGCGGCGCGCGGCTTCCGCAACCCATTCCTCCGAATAATTGTCACCATTGAAAATGATGTTCTGATGTTCGGTAAAGGTTTTCTTAATCAGCGCTTTCAGCGCGTTTTCCAGATCATCCGCCCCTTCGAGCGCGTCACAGAACTGGGAAAGCTCCTCCGCCACCATCGTATTGAGCATATAGTTGGGGCAGCCTATATTCAGGGAAGAACCCAGCGCGCGGAATTCAAATTTATTGCCCGTGAAGGCAAAGGGCGAGGTGCGGTTGCGGTCGGAGGTATCCTTCTTGAAATCGGGCAGCACATCCACGCCGGTGAGCATCTTCGCCTTGCCCTTGCTCTCGTATTTCTCGCCCTTGATGATCGCGTCCACCATGGCGCCGAGATCATCGCCTAAATACATCGAAATGATGGCGGGCGGCGCTTCGTTCGCGCCTAAGCGGTGATCGTTGCCCGCCGTCGCCACGGTAATGCGCAGCAGGTCTTGGTATTCATGCACCGCCTTGACGATGGCGGCGAGGAAAAGCTGGAATTGCAGATTGTTCTCCGGCTGCTTGCCGGGGTCGAGAAGGTTTTCGCCCGTGCTGGTGGAAAGCGACCAGTTGTTGTGCTTGCCGGAACCGTTGACCCCTTCAAAGGGCTTTTCGTGCAGCAGGCAGACCAGACCGTGCTTCTCGGCCGTCTTTTGCATGACTTCCATGGTCAGCTCGTTGTGATCGTTGGCGACGTTGGAGATGGTAAAAATGGGGGCCAGCTCGTGCTGCGACGGCGCGACCTCGTTGTGCTTGGTCTTGGCGAGTACGCCCAGTTTCCAAAGCTCATTGTCAAGGTCTTTCATAAAGGCGGCGACTCTCGTTTTGATGGAGCCGAAATAATGATCGTCGAGTTCCTGTCCCTTGGGAGCCGGCGCGCCAAAGAGCGTGCGTCCCGTATAGATCAGGTCAGGGCGCTTATCGTACATCTTTTTATCAATCAGAAAATATTCCTGTTCGGGTCCGACGGTGGTGATGACTCTCGTCACGTCGTTCTTGCCGAGGATGTGAAGCATCCGGACGGCTACCGAGCTGAGCCGTTCCATGGAACGCAGCAGCGGGGTCTTCTTGTCAAGCACCTCGCCCGTGTAGGAGCAGAACGCCGTGGGTATGTAAAGCGTGGTGTCGCGGATGAACGCGGGAGACGTGGGATCCCATGTGGTGTAGCCTCTCGCCTCAAAGGTGGCGCGGATGCCGCCGGAGGGGAAGCTTGACGCGTCGGGTTCGCCCTTGATGAGTTCCTTGCCGGAAAATTCCATAATCACGCGGTCGTCGCCGGAGGGGGTGATGAAGCTGTCGTGCTTCTCGGCGGTAATACCCGTCATCGGCTGGAACCAATGGGAGTAATGCGTGCAGCCCATCTCCACCGCCCAGTCCTTCACCGCGTTGGCGACGACGTTCGCCACGGTGATATCCAGCGGTTCGCCGTTCTGAATGGTCTTTTTGAGCGCCTTATAGGTCGCGCGGGGAAGGCGTTCCTGCATCTTCTTGTCGTTAAATACCATGCTGCCGAATAATTCCGGAACATTTACCATAAAAACATCTCTCCCATGATGAATTTGTTTGGATGGTGATTGTGTCGATAAGGAGAAAAGCGCCGTAAGCTCTGCTGCTTACAGCGCTTTTGCTGTACCTGTTGATGCAAGTATACCCTATTTTCACCCGTTTGTCAAGTAGGCAAGCCCATTCTTTTCTGTTTCACCATCCGACGCTTCTACATTATATTCACCTGCCATCCCATGTGCCAAAACAAAAGAGGGCGCGCCGGCACTTTTTTGTGCCCGCGCACCCTCCCATGAAAATGGCTGTTTCGGTATAGTCGTAAATAAAAGGTTACTCCACGTCCTGCATGGCGTCATAGCCGGTCTCGCCGGTTCTGACCTTGACAACGTCCTCCACGTCATAGACGAAGATCTTGCCGTCGCCGATGTGTCCGGTGTAAAGCACCTTCTTGGCGGTTTCGATAACGTCCGCCACAGGCACCTTGCAGACCACGATGTCCACCTGCACCTTGGGCAGGAGATTGGCTTCGATCTGTACGCCGCGGTAATACTCCGGCTTGCCCTTCTGCGCGCCGCAGCCCAGCACATGAGACACCGTCATGCCGGTGATGCCGATGCCCATCATGGCGTTCTTAAGAGGTTCAAGACGGGATTCCTTGCAGACGATCTCCACCTTGGTGATCTTGGGTCTGCCTTCTTCCACAAAGGAAGGCTCTTTTCTGACGGGAACCGCTTCGGCTACCGGGGTGTCGCCGTCCACCACGACGGGCGGCACATCGCCCTCTTCCACATATTCGGGCACCATCGCGAAGCCCGCGTAGGCGGAAGGCATACCGTGTTCGGTCGCGTCCAGACCGGTGATTTCTTCTTCACGGGTCACGCGCAGACCCACGAGCTTCTTGATGACAAAGAAGGTGACGGTGATCGTCACAGCCGTCCACGCTGCCACGGAAGCAAAGCCCAGAAGCTGCAACCCCAGCAGTCTGAAGCCGCCGCCATAGAACAGACCCACCAGCTTGTGACCGCTGGCGTCCGCGATGGAATAGCCGGGCGCCGCGTCGGTCGCAAACAGTCCGACGGAAAGGGTACCCCAGATACCGTTCATCATGTGTACCGCGACCGCGCCGACCGGGTCGTCGATGTGCAGCACATAGTCGAGAAGCCATACGCCAAAGACCACCAGCAGACCCGCGACCGCGCCGATAACAATCGCGCCGAGCGCGTCGGTCACGTCACAGGGGGCGGTGATGGCGACCAGACCCGCGAGGGAAGCGTTGAGACACATACTCACATCAGGCTTGCCGTACTTGAGCCATGTAAAGACCATGCAGACCACTGTCGCAACGGCGGGCGCGATGGTGGTGGTCAGGAAGATGGAACCGAGCTGCTCCACAGAAGTGGCAGCCGCACCGTTAAAGCCGTACCAGCCGAGCCACAGGATGAATACGCCCAACGCGCCGAGCGCGATGTTGTGACCGGGGAACGCGCCGACCTTGACCACCTTGCCGTCGGCGTCTCTCTTGAACTTGCCGATACGCGCGCCGAGGATTTTCGCGCCGATGAGAGCGGAGATGCCGCCCACCATATGAATGGCACAGGAACCGGCAAAATCGTGGAAGCCGAGCTGACTGAGCCAGCCGCCGCCCCAGATCCAGTGCGCTTCCACGGGATAGATGAACGCGGAGATCACACCGGAATAGATACAATAGGAAAGAAACTTGGTGCGTTCCGCCATCGCGCCGGACACGATGGTCGCGGTGGTGGCACAGAACACGAGGTTAAACACAAAGCTCGAAAAATTTCTTGGCGCGGGTAAAGCCCGCCTCCACCATCGCAAATCCGGCCTGCATCCAGAAGACCAGCGCCGCGCCGATCAGGAACCACACGGCAAAGACCTGCTCGGTCGTTGCCTGTGTGACCAGCTCTCTCATTGCGTCATTCATAAATGACCAACTCCTCAAAAATAGTTTTTATAAAGAAAGCAAGTATCCTACGCGCGTCAATCCCGCGCGTAGGACACCTGCCGCCTTTGACAGAATCAATAACAGTATTCGCTTGTCAGAATACGGGTATATATTAGAAAAGCATTACACCCCGAAAAGGATCTCGCCGTAAGAGGGATAGGGCCAATATTTCGCCGCCGTCTTTTTCTCCATCGCGTCGCCCAGTTCGCGAAGCTCGCCCATCAGCGCGAAGACCGTCTCGCGGTAATAGGAAGCCAGCGCGAGGTTGTCGCCTTCAAAATGTTCCGCCTTGGCAACCGCTTCGGACAGCTCCGCCGTCTTTTTCACAAAGGCTTCCAGTTTGGTTGAAAGCTCCTCCACCAGCGCCGTCTCCGTATAGACCGACACGGCGGACGACAGGGACTTTTTGGCAAGGGCGGTCTGCGTCAGTTCGCCCACAAAAGCGCTCACGGCGGGGGTGATGTTCTTTTCCGCCATGTCGATCATGGTCAGCGCCTCGATGCGGAGCTGCTTGGCGTAATGCTCCAGCTCGATCTCATAACGGGCGCGGATCTCGGCTTCGGAGACAATGCCGTTGTTGACAAAGAGGTCGATGTTCTTCTGATCGACATAATGCGCCATGGCTTCGGGCAGCGAACGGTAGTTGCAAAGACCGCGTCTCGCGGCTTCCTCCACCCATTCGGCAGAGTAGTTGTCGCCGTTGAAGATGATGTTCTGATGCTCGGTGAAGGTCTTCCTGATCAACGCCCTGAGCGCCGCTTCGAGATCGTCCGCGCCTTCGAGCGCGTCATAGAATTCGGAAAGCTCCTGCGCCACCATCGTATTGAGCATATAGTTGGGGCAGCCTATATTCAGGGAAGAACCCAGCGCGCGGAATTCAAACTTGTTTCCGGTAAAGGCAAAGGGCGAGGTGCGGTTGCGGTCGGAATTATCCTTCTTGAAATCGGGCAGTACATCCACCCCTGTGCGCATATCGGATTTGTCCTTGCTGCGGTACTCTTTGCCGTTGATGATCGCATCCACCAGCGCGCCGAGATCGTCGCCTAAATACATGGAGATGATGGCGGGAGGCGCTTCGTTCGCGCCCAGGCGGTGATCGTTGCCCGCCGACGCGACGGTGATGCGCAGCAGATCCTGGTATTCATGCACCGCTTTGACCACGGCGGCGAGGAAGAGCTGGAATTGCAGGTTGTCTTCGGGATTCTTGCCGGGGTCGAGCAGATTCTCGCCCGTATTGGTGGAGATCGACCAGTTGTTGTGCTTGCCGGAGCCGTTGACGCCCGCGAAAGGCTTCTCGTGCAGCAGGCAGACCAGCCCGTGCTTCTCGGCGGTCTTCTTCATCACTTCCATGGTCAGCTCATTGTGGTCGGTGGCGATGTTGGAGGTGGAGAAGATGGGCGCGAGTTCGTGCTGCGACGGCGCCACTTCGTTGTGCTTGGTCTTGGCCAGCACGCCTAACTTCCACAGCTCTTCGTCAAGGTCTTTCATAAAGGCGGCGACTCTCGTTTTGATGGAGCCGAAGTAATGGTCTTCAAGTTCCTGTCCCTTGGGAGCGGGCGCGCCGAAGAGGGTGCGTCCGGTATAGATGAGGTCGGGACGCGCGTCATACATTTTCTTGTCAATCAGGAAATACTCCTGTTCGGGACCGACGGTGGTGGTGACTCTCGTCACATCCTCCTTGCCGAGAAGGTGCAGCATTCTGACGGCAACCGAGCTGAGTTTTTCCATCGAGCGGAGCAGCGGGGTCTTTTTGTCAAGCACCTCGCCTGTGTAGGAGCAGAACGCCGTGGGGATGTACAGCGTGGCGTCGCGGATGAACGCCGGGGAGGTGGGGTCCCATGTGGTGTAGCCTCTCGCTTCAAAGGTGGCGCGGATGCCGCCGGAGGGGAAGCTCGACGCGTCAGGCTCGCCTTTGATGAGTTCCTTGCCGGAAAACTCCATGATGACTTCGTCGCCGTCGGGGCAAATGAAGCTGTCGTGCTTCTCGGCGGTCACGCCTGTCATGGGCTGGAACCAGTGGGTGTAATGCGTGCAGCCCATCTCAACCGCCCAGTCCTTCATGGCGTTGGCAACGGCGTTGGCGACGCTGAGGTCCAGCGGCTCTCCGTTCTGAATGGTCTTTTTAAGCGCCTTGTAGGTAGCGCGGGGAAGGCGTTCCTTCATCTTCTGATCGTTAAATACCATGCTGCCGAATAATTCCGGTACGTTTGTCATAACAAATCGCTCCTCAAAGTAAA
>CACWOA010000043.1:16456-23850 GCA_902762395.1 uncultured Ruminococcus sp. | reverse complement strand
TTAAAGACCGTGGTCATGCTGTTCCGGGAATACAGACCGTTTACCTTCTTTACCTTTATCGCTTCGCTTTTCTGGCTGGTTTCGCTTGGTTTCTTCCTTCCGGTTTTCGCCGAATATCTGCAAACCGGACTGGTGCCGCGGTTTCCGACGCTCATCGTCTCCGGCGTGACGGCGACCTTCGGCACGCTTCTCTGGATCTGCGGCGTGATCCTTGACGCGGTTATCAAAAAACACCGACAGCTTTTTGAACTCTACCTCCACACGATCCGGAAACCATAACCCGAGACAAAAGCGCCGTCATTTCCTTCCCCGCGGAAAGAAATGACGGCGCTTATTTTTTTATTATCGGCGGCTCTTCATCCGAAAAACAGAACGAAACCGTCATTCCCACTCATACGCCTCAATAGCGGAAATCAGCGTGCCTTCGCCCTGCTCCGCGAGCCGGATGAAATCCAGCACCTTCTCGCTCCAGCCTGCGATAATGTTGGTCTTGGAGCCGTGGAACTGCTGGGTACCGTAACCTTCCAGATCCACCGCGTGCACCCAGATATCCCTGCCGGATTTCTGGCGGTATTCATCCGCCATTGCCTGTACGGGCTTGCGGTTGCCCCAGATGCTGGTCGAATTGCACTCGTTGTCCGAAAGAATGATAATGCGGTCGGCTTTCACTCTGTCTTTTATCATCTTTTCAAACGGCAGATACATATCGGTACAGCCGCCGCAGTCAAAATGCGTCGCCGCGTAGAGAATGCCCGTCTTGCGGGAAACCGCCACCTTCTCAATGTCATCGTTAAAGGTGTAAAAAATGCTGTTGTCACAGATCCGATTGGCCATCAGTCCCAGCAGCACGGCGATTTCTATGCACTGCACGGAGGAATTCCTGCTGACTCTGCACCCCATGCTGCCCGACACATCCACCGCGACGACCGTGGTGCCTTCCCAGCGCGGCATATTGTCTATGGAAGCCTCCGCCGCTTCTTCGAGCGCGTCCAGCGCCCGACTGTCGGCTATGCCGGCGATCTGCCTGTAGGCGGAAAGGAAACGGAAGGGAAGCTGCTGCGAACGCCTCACCGCTTCGGGGTCGGCTATGATGCTTAAAACCTTGTCAATATTCCTCGGCTTAGCCTGCAGGATATTGCGCAGGTTGCGCAGCAGCGCCATATACCCCACCTTGCCGCTGTCGATCAGCGCTTCCCATGTGGCGGCGTTGTTGCCGTTAGCGGAAAGCTGCGTTTCCCACGTCAGGGGAACTGCCAGTCTGTTCTCCAGACAGCGCTTCCACATCGCGGCCTGCACCTCATCCCTGGGCGAGGGGTGGCAGAGACAGAGAATGTCTTTCATTTTGAGCGACTTGCCGCTGCCTTTGTATTTGGCGAGCGTGTACTCATCCAGTCCCGCCAGCACTTCGGCTATCCCCTTTTTGAGAGAATTGGGAATCGGCTTGCCAAAGGTCGCGAGGTAAAACGACATGATTTCGGTGAGATCGTCACCGCGCATCGCCACGCCTTTGACGGTATGGCGGACATAGGGTTTTCCCTCCGGCGTATGCGCCAGATAAGCCGTCAGCACATGCGCCACCGAGCGCATATGAAATTCACGGCGCGCAAAAACCGCCAGCGACGCGACAAAAGCGGGGTCTGTTTTAAGCACCGCTTGCAGCGTCTCTGCGAGTTCTTCGGAGTTGTCGCCGTAAAACTTGGCTTCATTGAAAAACGAGGTCAGCACCTGCGTGACCAGCTTTTCCTTGTCCATCATGGTATACGCCTGGTTGCCGCTGCGGTTGACGTTTTTGATACTGTTTTTCTGATTGAACTTTGCCATTCCTTTATCCCTCCTCAAAAAAAAAGAAAGCGGAGAAAAACGATGACGGTGTGATACGTGCTCTGCCACTTGAGCTACCGCCCGAAAGATCGGGCGGGTCGGACTCGAACCGACAACCACGCGCTTAAATGGCGAAGTAACCGACATCTGCACTGCCGCTTGTCATTGACAATGAAGCGAAAGGCAAATGATGATAAAATCACGACCGGCTTTGTCACTTACATCCTCGAAGCAGCCGGACATTGCAACGCATATTTGCCTTTCTGCCAAAAAAAGAAAGCGGAGAAAATCAATATCAGTATTTTTCTATCCCATGTGTTACCGCTACACCACCGTCTCAACGACGGGTTGGATTTGAACCAACGATTTAGGATCCCTGCTCGAAGTAACCGATATCTGCACTGCCGCTTGCTTCTGTTTGGCTACGCTTATTTTATCCCATACGCATTGGTTTGTCAATAACTTGTTGGCATTCTTTATATTTTCTTAAGGTTTTGATAACGGATTTCCACAGTATTTCATAAAAGCGTGTTGCAAAACCAGGGAGAATATGATAAAATAAAAAAAATATATCGTCTTTTCCAACATCTCTTACGGAACGGAGTGATTCCCTATATGGCAAATCTCATCGCAGCGTTGTGCTGGCTGCTTGTCTTTTCGATGATGGCGTCAATCACTGTCACCGTCGCATCCCCTTCTTCAGAAGTACCCGGCAAAGCCGCCGCTTCCCTGCCGGGAAAGCTTTTGCTATGGGTCGTGGGACTTGGCGGCAACGCGCTGCTTTTCCCCCTGCTGCACGACTTGTTTTTCGGCACATGGCATTTCTTTGACACCGTACAGGCAGCGGCGGCACAAAAAATCACCTATCAAAAGCTGTATTTTGCCGTGGCCGTGCTGGCGCTGTGGGGCTTATGCGCGCTCCTGATGGGGGCTTCGGTGGCGGCCTTCTTCCGTTCCCGCAGCCAGACCGACGACGCGCCGCCGTCTGCCACGCTGCGTTACCGCAAGAAGAAGATCCTGCCGCTGGACGGCAGCTTGCTGGCGCTGGCGCTGATCGGGTCATTTTATTTCTGCTACAGCGGCGCGCACCGGCTCAGAATCAACGAAATCGCCAGCGAAAAGGTCAGCGGTCTGCCGGAACAGGGCTATGTGGAACTGCGCAGCGAGGGTCTTCTTCCCTGCGACGTGAAAGGGCTGTATCTCAGCAGCGACGGGCAGCATCTCAAACAATACGAAATCCCCGCGCTTACCGTCGCGCCGGGTGAGCTGCTTCTCATTCCCGTGGACAAGGATGTGGTCTCCCTCAGCAAATCGGGGGGTGATGTACTCATCTTATCCGACAGCTTCGGTAATATCATCGACAAAGTGACCGTCAAAGACGCACGGCAGGAGAGCTACGCCTACGGCTGGAGCGTTTCCGATCAGAAATGGCGCTATATGCCCCCCTCCCCCGGTGAAGCCAATATCCTGTCCGACATCGTGCTCAAAAAGCCTTCGTTCTCCCAAGAACCGGGCTATTACAAGGATGCGTTTGACGTGACGATCGCCGCCGATTTTCTCAGACAAGGCGGGGAGATCCGCTACACCACCGACGGCAGCAAGCCCACCGCCGACTCCCCGCTCTATACGGGCGCGGTTCATGTGTATGACCGCAGCAGCCAGCCCAACATCTGGCGCTCGGTCAAAAACGTGGTGTATGACTGGCAAAACGCGGAGATCGACACTGCGCCCGTGGCAAAAGCGTTTGTGCTGCGTGCCATTGCCATTGACGCAAACGGCGTCCAAAGCGCCGAGGCCGTCGCGTCGTATTTTGTGGGAGAAGCTTTCGACCGCGACCGCGCCGTGGTCTCCGTGGTGGCGGATGAGGACGACCTCTTTGGCGAGGACGGCATTTACACCACCGGCAAAACCTATGACGCGTGGTATCTCGGCAGTCAGAAGGGCGAACGCCCCACCGCCAATTTTGACGTCCACGGCACGGAACGCCCCGCCCATGTCGAATTTTTCAGGGACGGCAAGACCCTGTATTTCGGGCAGCGGGCGGGTCTGCGCATCCAGGGCGGCTCCACCCGCTGGCTCCCCCTCAAACGCTTCTCCCTCTTTGCACGGAAAAGCTATGCGGGCAGCAATACCTTTGACAAGGAAATCTTTGAGGGCAAATCCACCCATTCGGTGACGCTGCGGACGGGATTTGAAAACGCGTTCAGCATGATCTGCGTACCCGACAGGGATGTGGCGGTGCAGCAGAGCATTCCCGTGACGGTCTATCTCAACGGCGAATTTTGGTACGACACCTATATGCAGGAAAAATACAACAACACCTTCTTCCGCCAGACCTACGGCATACGCGACGCGGAATTTTACAAGACCGGCATTACCGACGAAATCAAGGACTACCTGGGCAGTCACAACCTCGCCATTCAGAATCACTATGAGGAATTCGGACAAATGGTGGATATCCAGAGTTACATCGACTACATCTGCACCAACGTCTATCTCGCCAACACCGACTATTCGGAATACGGCAATGTAGGCATCTGGCGCACCACCTACAAGGAAAACGATTCCTACGGCGACGGGCGCTGGCGCTGGTGCCTCTATGACATGGATTTGCAGACGGCGGGGTGCCGTCAGAACTACGGAATGACCGACATCACCGACGCGCAGCTCGATTCTTTCAACATCGTCTGCGACTGGGATCCGCCCGTCAACGAACGCCTGATTTACAAGAGTCTCAAAGCCAATCCCGATTTTTGCAGGCAGTTTGTGCTGTCCTTTATGGATATCGTCAACACCGATTTCACCGTGGAACGCATGACGGAACTGCTCAGGGAGTGGGGCGAGGACATCAGCTTCCACGAGTATTTCTTCCGCGACCGCGCGCAGAATATGGAGGTCTTTCTGGCGAAGGAATTCGGTCTGAAAGGCAAGGTGCAGCCCCTCACCGTCACGGTGAGCGACCCCGAAGGCGGTACCGTCACCGTCAACACCTGCCGACCCGACCTCAGCGGCGGCACATGGACAGGTCGCTATTTCACCGATTATCCCGTCACCGTCACCGCCCAGCCCAGCCCCGGCTACGTTTTCAAGGGCTGGACGGGTGACGACCAGTCAACCGATCAAACCATCGAAATCAATCTCAACGGAGGTGCTGCTCTTCATGCGGTATTTGAAAAGGAATAAAAAACGATGGGGTCTATTGCTTGCCCTGCTGCTGTCGGGAATAACGGGAACGCTGACCGCCTGTCAATCGCCCGGCAGCCCGGCTGCCGACGGTTCAGCGGTCACACCGCTCTATTCACTGACACGGGAGGACAGCCGCACACAGCCCCGTTCGCCCACGGAAATCGCCCTCGGCGACGTCCGCGACGAATTGCTTATCACCGACGCGGGGGACTATGTGCTGTCCGGCAAACTGTCGGGCGGCGTTCACGTCAACGCCGAAGACCAGGTGGTGCATCTTTTCTTAAACAACGCAGACGTGAAAGCCGTCAAAGGTCCCGCCATTTATGTGGAATCCGCCGGAAAGGTGGTCGTCACGGTTTGCGGCGGAACCAAAAACGAACTCAGCGACGGCGGTTCGCACGCTACCAAGGACACTGACGCGTGCCTCTTCAGCATGAATGACCTGACCGTCAACGGGACGGGACAGCTCAAAATTTCCGGCTTCTACAAGGACGCGGTTCACACCAAAGACCATCTCAAAATTGCCGACGTTCAGCTAACGGTGCAGTCCAAGAGCGACGGACTGCACGGCAACGACGGCATTCTTATCACAGGCGCCAAGGTAGCTGTCGAGTCGGAAGCGAGCGGTATCAGAACCACCAAGTCCGGCAAGGCCAAAAAGGGCAATGTGGAAATCACCGATTCCGAACTCTCGGTCATCGCGGGGGAATACGGCATTTGCTCCGAAAGAGACGTGTATATGGCAGGAAGCAGCGCCTTTATCAAGGGCATTTTGGACAACATCCATGCCGAGGGCGAAATCAACATAGAAGAAGGGTGTCTGCGCAATGAATAGTTACCGACACGAATACAAATACGTCATTGACGCATCACAGCGGCAAATTCTTCTCATACGCGCTTCGGGGCTGATGCCGCGGGATACGCACGCGGGCAGCGACGGCGGATATCTCATCCGCAGCCTGTATTTTGACGACGACCGCGACACCTGTTTCTACGAAAACGAATCCGGCACCGATCCGCGTTCCAAATTCCGCATCCGTTACTACAACGACGACGCAGACGCGCCCCGTCTCGAAAAGAAAATCAAGCGGCACGGCATGACCCGAAAGGAGTCGTGCGCTCTGACGCCCGACGAGGCACGCCTGTTGACAGCGGGCGGCACGGTTCCGGTGGAACACGGTATGCCCGACGACAAAAAAAGACTGCTTCTCGAATTGCAGCACAGGCTGCTCAAGCCCAAGGTCATTGTCACCTACCGCCGCATTCCCTTTGTCTACACGGCAGGCAATGTCCGCGTCACCTTTGACGAGGACATCACCTCCTCCGACGAAACCGGGCGTTTTCTGACGCACGACTACCGCCAGCGCCCTGTCATGCCTCTCTGTCAGAGCATTCTGGAAGTCAAGTGGGACGAGTTTCTCCCCCTGCACATCAAGGGCATGATGCAGCTTGACACGCTGCAATGGAGCGCGTTTTCCAAATATTACACCTGCCGACGCATTCATTTATAATCTCATTTTTTATCATTTCATCATTTCATTTTCACAGGAGGTTTTTCTCAATGGGTTTCACAGACATTTTGAAAAAGGCATTTATGGAAGGCTACGCCGCCAGCAACATCACCATCGGCACCGTGCTGATCTGCATGGTCTGCACCGTGGCGATTGCCATTTACATCTACGCGATTTATAAAATCGTCAACCGCAAGTCGTTCTACAACAAAGGTTTTAATCTCTCGCTGGTCATTATCGCGGTCATTACCGCCGCCATTATCCTCACCATCCAGTCCAATATCGTCGTATCGCTCGGCATGGTGGGTGCGCTCTCCATCGTCCGCTTCCGCACCGCCATCAAGGACCCCACCGATCTGGCGTTCCTCTTCTGGTCGATCAGCGTGGGCATTATCTGCGGCGCGGGTTTTGCCATGATCGCGGTCATCGCTTCGCTCTTTATCACAGTGCTCATCGTGCTGTTCTCTTCGTCCGCCAAAGCTGCCGGCACACTGGTGCTGGTGGTCAACGCCGATTCCCACCGCCGTGAGGAAGAGATCATGAAGATCGTCAGGGAGCACTGCAAATACCATCGTACCCGTGCCCGCAACGTCTCCAAAAACGGCATGAATCTCGCTATTGAGGTCAAGACGGACAAACAGTCCGAGCTGATCGACAGCCTGATGGCAAAAGAGTTTATCACCGACGCTTCTCTCGTGGAAAACGACAGCGAGATCGTGTAATGATTTTTTGATACTAATTGTCTACTTCCAATCGACAATTAGTATAAGAAAAACCGCCCCTTGATTTCGGAAGAATCCGAGGTCAAAGGGCGGTTTTGATTTTTTCGCCTTTTCAAATCGTCGGTATGTCTACTTCTCCGCCAATGCCTCCACA
>CACWOA010000043.1:0-16415 GCA_902762395.1 uncultured Ruminococcus sp. | reverse complement strand
TTAATACAACGCCTTTCCCGTCATTTCCTTTGGCTGTTCCAGTTCGCCGTCAAAAAATTCCTCCGGCGTGATGTCAAGATATTCGCAGATGAAGAAAAAGCCCGCCATGGACGGAAGCGATTTACCGTTTTCAATGCTGTTGATATATCCGGGATTCTGCCCGATCGACAAACTCATATCACGGGCGGAAACGCCCTTTTGCAGACGCAGCTTTGCCAGTCTGACCGCAAACTCATTTTCATACATCTCTATCACCGCAACATATTATATCCCACATCCTATACAATAATATCAGATTATTTGCACAATAAGTCTTGACATATCAGATTTAATATGATATAATACACGCAGGTATCGTAAATAAAGCGATATTGTTCACGCTTTGCGGTGTTTTTTGGAACTATCGCTATACAGAAAGGACAGTGATATTTTATGGAGAACCACCTTGCCACAAAGCAGGAGAAGCCCCGATGCATCTGTTGCGGAAGCATCGGCACCGTCAAAAAAGAGGCTGTGCTGCCGATGCCCTATCTGCTGATCGGCGTGATGCTGATGCTTTTCTGGGTCCTGCCGAAGCCTGCGGATTTCTCTGCTATGACCGCCCTTGGCATATTTGTTTTTTCGCCTCTCCCCATGCGAATCATGGAAGCGTCCGTTGCGATTTTTCTATCATGCTTTCCTGACGTGAAAGAGCGTGTGAGCGACATTTGGAGCAATGTGTATAACTCAGCCTTTTACTCGGAATACAGATGGCTGATGGCGCTGGCGGTCGTTACGATTTGCAAAAAATGCAAGGCGATTGACAGTTTCACCTATTTTTATGAATAATGCCTACGCATGCACATCGTGAGATGTGCCTCTTGACCACATAATATCATGGCGCAGTCTTGTCAAACGGAATTTGACAGGGCTGCGTATGATGTGGCTTTTTCTGTTTATACTTTTTTTTACTTTTTATATCACGATTTGTAAAGGAGTTTTGCTATTATGAAATTATGTGAAAATTGCGGTGCGGAACTGCCTGACGAGGCAGTACAATGCGACAAGTGCAGCGCGGAATTTATCGAGGGATCGTTGCCGACAGAGCCTTCTGAGTACCAAACGCCGCCTCAGCTGTCTCAGACACCTCCTCCGTACCAATCCGCACAACAGCCCCAATGGCAGGGACAAGGAGCGCCTATGTGGTCAGCACCCGCGAAACATGACATTCCCAAATGCACCTGCTGCGGGTATATAGGGCCATGGAAAATGGAACCGATCATCAGACCGATGGACTGGGTTATTGGCATCGCCTTGTTCATTTTTGCCTGTGGTTCAGGATTAATTTATTTGGGCGTAGTCGCCGCCATACGCGCCAATCAAGACAATCGGGCTAAGCTCTGCGCCCATTGCGGCGCAAGAAATCTTTTCACCTTTATTTATTAGAAACCTTATAGAAAAAGGAAGGATATAGACGATGTTTTGGCTTTACATGATAATATTCTCGTTTTCCATCTTGGGCTTCGGAGTTTACGCCCTTATCAGGGAGCCGCAGATTACCGGATATTATGAAGCCTGCCAGATTTACAACAGAGTGTATGCTTTTTTTGCCGCAAACATTGCCATAGGTTTTATCGAAACCCATTTGTTGATGATACCTGCTATTCTCCTATATATATGGGAAGAATTGCCTTCCTACACCGGTGAATCTATATCCTTTTCGGAACTTATACAAGGCTTATGGCAAGCTGCATCCGCTGATCCAGCAGAACTCGTTAAAATATTAATAAGTGATTTGATTGCGATCGGTTTGACCATCTATCTATATTACAGGGTCTATCGAAAATCACCGGATTTTTTGAAAAAACGCTGTCTGATCGACCTGACCATCAGCGGCTATGGCGTAATGGTTCGAATCCTGCTTTGGTTTATCCGGCTGTTCGTTGAAACATGGTGGGAATTCAATAGACCCCAGGTTTATGTTCTCAAAAGCGGACGTTCTGTTTATGCATTTCCTGACGGTCACGTCTACGACGCGTCCAGAAACAAGTTCGGCAAGATGACAGATGACAAAACCGCCGTTATCTGGGATTCATAATGCAACCCGCCCTGTCCATTCGGCTTTTTCCGAACGGACAGGGCGGGTTTGCTATTGGTTGATTGGTTTACACTGTCAGGGCAGCAAATTCTTTGATTTCCTCCAAAGGCATATCGGTGTATTCCGCAATCTTATCCACGGGCAGACCGTCCCGCAGCATACGAAGCACCTTCTTAATCAATGATTTTTCCGCTTCAGCCCGTTCCCGGGCTTTTTCCCGCAAAACAGGATATGCCATATCGTCGGGATTGACACAATGAAAATCATGCATCAATTTCCCCAATGCGGTATCATCCACGCATTCTCCGTTGACATACAGAATATGAGAACCGTCTCCGAATTTTTCACCTGTTTCTTCCACTGTCCGTTCGACGTGATACAGGGGAAGACCGTGCTGCATGACATCGTTTTCCGAGGTAAATGCAACAACAGACGGTCACTTTTTAAAAAAACTGAATATTGCCCCTCCGACCTCGCTTGCCTACCACAAAATTCACATCCTCGATATGCTCCACCTCCGCGTCAAAGGAGGGATCGCCGAAATGCAGATCATCCAGTTCAGGAGGCGGCGGGCAGTCCCTGGGATTGTCGAGCGGCACAGGCGAAATAAACCGCGCGCCGTTTTTGCCGCGCTTTTTTCCCTGCTCGAGCTTGAGCGCATACTCCCATTCCTTGCGTACCTCGGACGACTCCTTCGAGCTGCGCGACCAGAAAAGCAGGAACACATCCGCCGCGTTGATTGCCGCCTTAATGGAAGGACGCCACAGATCGCCCGCCGACATACTCTGGCTGTCCATCCAGAAACGCAGCTTCGGCGCGACGCTCTGAATGGCGGTGAGCTGATCGACCACGCGCTGCTTGTCTTTGTGGGAATACGAGACAAACGCGCGCTTGCTGTCCTTACGCACAAAACGAATCGGCGCCGACTTGGCGGCATTGATCGGCACGGAAAAATACAGGCGCGAAATATGGATGCCGTCAAAAAGAATGCGGCAACTGAAATCGAGCTGCTTCTTTTTGTACTCCTCCGGCACCGAGAAACGGAAAGAGAAGTCCAGCGCGTCGCCGTTCCAGACCAGCGTTTCGCTGTTTTCGGAGATGACCGCGTCCTCCGACGAAATCACCACTGTCACCTCGCTGCCTTGGCGCACCGACACGCTCGCCGCGCTGCGCGCCGCTTCGGTCGCCTTTTCCTTGGACTGCCCGATGACCCGCTGCACAATCGCCCGCTGGCCTTTGGTGTACATCAGCACATCCACCAGTCCGCTGCTGCCCGGCTTGACCTTCTCCGGCGCGACCACCGAAAAATCCACCTTGTTGATTTTTTGCGGTCTGACCCTGACAGGCGCTTTCTTCGTCCCGACGGGTACAGACGGCATGGGCATAGGCGGCATATCCGGCGCCGCATCCGGCACACCCGGTTCCTCTCCGCACGCTTCCTGCACCGTCATGTCTCCCTCGTCCGCCGCGCGCCGCATTCTTTGTGAATGACGTGCCGCGCCTTCCCTTGCCTCCCGCACGAATACTTCCCAATCATCGTCTGATGAAGCATCCGGCGCGGATTCTTCGGGCGTAATGACGGAATTGATATCTATTTCATTTTCATCCGAATATGCGCTTTCTTCGGCACATTCCGGCGCATACCCCTCTTCTTCCTCCGCGTCCGACACGCAGTTTCTGGCGGGCTTTTGGTTAATTTTTTCGATTACCCAATCCACCAGCTTGTCGGTTTCAAACCGGGAGAAGGAATAATGCTCGCTCAATGCGGCGGGCAGATCGCTCCGCTCTATATCGAGCAGGTAGGTGACAACGCGCCAGCGGGTCTTTTTTCCCGCACGGGCTGCCGCGAGAAAGGCTTCATAATCGGTCCGCACCTCCGGCGCAATCCGTCCGTCGGTCTTGCCCGCTACCAGCACCAGTATCTGCGCGTCCTCGATCGCCTGTGTTTCCTCCGCCGCAGGTTCCCCGGAATCCGCAGGTTCCCCGGAATCCGCAGGTTCCCCGGAATCCGCAGGTTCCTCTTCCGAAGGCAGCCTCTCAAAGTTCTGCTTCAAAAAAACCCTGACGCCGTTGTCTGCCAATCGACGGGCGAGCTGCCTGGCAGCCAGACTTTCCCGTGTGCGTTTGCCGTTCGCATCGAATTTGCTGAAGGTGATAAACACCTGCATTGGTTGGTTGTTTTCCATTATCCCGACACATCCTTATCTATTTTTTTGATTTTTGCACTATTCCTCGCCGCCTTTATTATAGCATATATTCAAAAATTTTCAATCATTTTCTGTTTTTTATGTTTTTTCCATCAGCGCAAAGAAAAACAGGCGGCGCACTGCCGTTTCCCGACAGCAAACCGCCTGTTGGTTGTTACAAAATCATACCCGAAAGAAAAGCCGCCGCGGAAGCCGCGAGTGCCACCACAATGAGCGGCATATCAAAATACGCCAGAAGCACCGCCACCACGGTTCCCACCGCGGCGGTCGCCATATTTCCCGTCGCGTAAAAAATGGCGGGAACCGTCATCGCGCTGAGTACGGCATAGGGTACATAATAGAGAAAGCTGCGGAAGAACCGCGATTTAATCTGTCTGCGAAAAGCGGTGAAGGGAATCATGCGGATGAGATAGGTGACGCCCGCCATCACCGCAATATAAATGACGATACTCATGCCGCTTCCCCCTCCGGTTCCTCATTCACAGGGAGCACCAGCGCTCCCACGGCGGCCGCCGCCACTCCGCTGAGAATAATGGCAAAGCCGCTCGTCACCCACGGCAGGGAATAGTGGAACAACAGCCCGCACAGCGCCGCCGTAATCACAACGACCATCACGCTGCGGCTTTTCCTGGCGGGCGGTATGATGATAGCGATAAACATGGCATACAGCATCAATCCCATCGCGCTGGTGAGCGACGCGGGGAGCATTTGTCCCGCCACTGCGCCGAGATAGGTTCCCAGCGTCCAGCAAAAGGCGGCGATAAGAATCAGCCCGTACATATAGCCGGGCGAGAGCTTTCCCTCCTTGGAGGAAGCCATCGCGAAAATTTCATCTGTAATGCCGTAGGAAACGAGCAGACGGCGGGGCGTATGAAAGGATTCATCCAGCTTTTGTGACAGCGACAGCGACATCAGACCATAGCGCAGATTGATAACCAGTTGCGTCAGCGCCATTTCCAGAAAGGAACCGCCTGCCGCCATAATGGCCACCCCCGCCGCCTGTCCGGCGGAGGTGAGATTGCAGAGGGAAATGACAGTCGCCGTCAACACTGACAATCCGGCACGCACCGCCGTAATGCCAAAGCCGAACGACACCGAGAAATACCCCAGCGCGATGGGAACGCCGTCCAGCATTCCTTGAAAAAAAGAGGAAAAAGGGGAAAATTGGGATTGTCTGATCATTACGAACCTTCTTTAAGCGTGATAAAACGGTACAACGCGATATGACGCGCATTATTGAAGCGCGTCCTGCCATATTTCGGGCTTGAAACCCACCAGCACGAAGTTTTCTCCCACAAGAATCGGACGCTTGACCAGCATGCCGTCCGTAGCGAGCAACCGGAGCTGTTCCTCCTCGCTCATATCGGGCAGCTTGTCCTTGAGCTTCATGGATTTGTACAGCAGCCCGCTCGTGTTGAAAAACTTTCGCAGCGGCAGTCCGCTCTTTTTGTGCCATTCACTGAGTTCCTCATAGGTTGGGTTTTGCTCCTTGATGTGGCGGTCGTCATAGGCTACGTCCTTTTCGTCCAGCCACGCCTTTGCCTTCTGACAGGTGGTACATTTCGGATATTGTACAAACAACAGCATATGCATTCTTCTTTCTGAATTGATATTGTGTCAAATCAAAATCCCGTTGCAGTGGTCGATCTCGTGCTGGATAATCTGCGCCGTCCGACCCGTAAAGGTTTTTATGCGCGTCTGAAAGGCGCGGTTCTGCCACTGCACCTTGATATTTTGGTAGCGCGTCACCGTGCGTGCGCCGCTGAGCGACAAACACCCCTCCACCGCTTCATACGGCACCGACTTCCGCACAATCTGCGGGTTGAACATTTCCATATATTTGTTCTCCGCCGTTTCAAAGATGATGATGCGACGGTGTACGCCGATCATATTCGCGGCCATGCCGACGCATTCCTCCGCGTGGGCGTTAAAGGTGTCGATCAGATCATCCGCCACCGGAAAGGCGGAGAAGCGCAGGAATACTTGGTGTATTCCAAGCTTTGACAACGAAGTCAGAGCCGAAAAAGACAAGTCAGATTGTTCAGATTATTTTTGAACAGCGCCTTATTGATTATAGCACACTCACGCGCACAGTACAATCGTTTAACCGTAAAAGATTGGTTACAATCATGTAAAATCGTGCGTCCGCCCCTTGCTTCGCCGTAAAAAAGCCCGCGCAGGACGGAACCGAATCCTCTGCACAGGCTCAATGGCTGATTACAGTTTAGGGACGTATTTGGAAAACACATCGACATAGCGGGAGCCAAAGGTCACGCTGGTGATGTCGCGGAAATAAATCTTGGTGGGTTTCTCGTCCCACACGCCATCCGCGTCAAAGCAGCGGAGCATAACGCTGTGCTTTTTGACCTCCTCAATTTTGCCGATGTAGAAATCGCACTTGTCGGGGTCTTTGTCCTCGTGCTCGATGATAATGTTGCGGTTCATGTTTTTGAGCGAACGGAAGATCGGCTTCCAGCCCGAAATATTGACCTTCGGCACGTTAATTTCATCCACCACACCTTCGGCAATGTCGATGGCAAGAAATTTGCTGTCCGGCTTCTCGACAAAATCCACCTGCTTGATGCGGCGAATTTCAAAGCCGTCCAACTGGAAATCATCCTCCGCCGCGCTGAGAAAGAATTTTTCATTGACCTTCAGCGGAAAATAATAAAAACTATAGGGATAATACGCCATTTTCACCCGGCAAAGCCGATGGGGAATCATGCATTTCGTGAGCTTTTTGATGACCTTGGATTGTTTCATTGGAAGAAAACCTCTCTTCCCTGTGGAGAATTGACGAATATTTCTGATTTCTATTTTACATTTTTGATAAATGTATGTCAAGGGATTTTTCGATTTTTCCACAAATTTGAATACTTTCCATGGGTTGCAAAGATTGCCACAAGCCGCTGACAGTTTTTTGGGCAAAAAACGTCGGCGGCTTGTGTCGGTAATTTCAAACGGCAGATAAAGATATTCGTTTATCCGACGGTGACATAGAAGCCCGTGGACTTGTCGGCGTAGGTCACGACGATCTTCTGCTGTCCGGCGGTGCTGAGCTTACCGGACGGTGTGCAGGTGTAGCCGCTCGACAATTCCGCCGTAGTGTTGTCAGCATAGGTCACTTTCAGCACCATACCCGCGCTCTGGAAAACTTCGCCCGCGTTGTAAGTGTTTTTGGTCGGCATTTTCTTGATGGCAACGGATGACACCGTCTTGCCCTTGGGATTGACGCCCACATAGAGACTGACTTGCTTGCCGCCATAGGTCACGGTGATCTGCTGCTGTCCCTCGGTATTCATCTTACCGACAGGCGTATAGGTGTAGCCGGATGTGATCTCCTTCACTGCTCCGCCCATGGTAGTGACATTCAGCTTCATACCGACGGGGCTGAAGCTCTCGCCCACCGTGTAGAGCAGCTTGTTCGGATTTGACTTGATTGCGACGGAAACCGCAGCGTTGGGGTTAAAATTCAAAACGAGGTTCGACACATTCAGCAGCACATCATTTGTCCGATCGACGCCTTCCCTGAAACTCTCCCACTGACTCTTTGTACCGGTATATTGAACCGTATCCAGAGAGGAAAGGAAAGCAAAGGCAAACGCATCCACAGAGGTCAGCGATTTGGGAAGAACAATGCTTTTCAGTCCGGTACAGTTCCTGAACGCACAGTAACCGACAGAGGAAACCGCATCGGGAATGGTCAGCCTCGTCAGTCCGGTGCAGTTCTGAAACGCATAGGCCCCCACCGAGGTCAGCGAGGAAGGAAGCGTCATATTCTTCAAACCGCTGCATCCATAGAAGGTATTTCGTTCGATGGTGGTGACAGCGTCAGGTACTTTCAGGCTCGTCAGTCCGCTGCAGTTATAAAACGCGCCTTCGTCCATCGTCTTGAGCGAGCCGGGTAGCGTCACACTTGTCAGATTGGAACATTGATGAAACGCATAACAGCCGATGGATGTAACGGTATCAGGAATCGTCACCTTCGTCAGACCCGTGCATTTCCAAAACGCAAAGTTGTCAATCAACGTGACGGTGCCGGGAATTGTCACCGTCTTGAGTGCGGAACAGTCGCTGAACATCGAATTGGGGATCGAAGTCAGCTTGGCGGGAAGGGCGACGCTTGTCAATCCTGTGCAGCCGGCCAGCGCCCGATAACCGATGGAAGTTACCGAAGCGGGAAACGTCAGACCCGTCAGCCCGGTGCAGCCCTCAAACGCCTCCGAACCGACCGAGGTCAGCGAGGAAGACAGGGACACGCTTTTGAGTCCGGTGCAGCCTGAAAATACACCATTCCCTATGGATGTGACAGAACGGGGAATCGTCACACTTGTCAGTCCGGTGCAGCCTCTGAACGCATAGGAACTGAACGACTGCAGTGATTGCGACAACGTCATGCTTTTCAGCCCGGTGCAGCCCTCAAAGGCACTGTAACCGAATCCGGAATCGTCACACCCGTCAGTCCGGTGCAGCCCTTAAACGCGTTTGAGCCGACGGACGTCAGCGATTGCGACAGCGTTATGCTTTTCAGCCCGGTGCAGCCGGAAAATATGTCACTCCCCATAGATTTGACCGAATCCGAAATCGTCACGCTGCTCAGATTCGTGCAGTTCTTGAAAAGCGCCGAGGGCAGGGACGTCACCATCAGCTCCACCACTGCTTTTTTGACACGCTTGTCATCCATAAATCGGGCATTGTCCAAAGTGGTCGCACTCCCCCGCCCAAAGATATAGAGGTTGCCGTTATTGTACAGTTCATAATAAACCGTGTCGCCCAGTTTGCCGGATTCCACGCGTGTTCCGGTTTCGGCGGTATGCGGGGGATTATACTTCTGTCCGTTGAAAAGCATCTGGGAGCGATGCGTGGAAACGCTGTTGACGTCGATGTCATAAAAGGTAACGCTGTAACCGTTCCAGGTGTACCAGACCAGCTTATTTCCAACCACCACAGGCAGACAGTCAGACAACGCCCCCTCCATCTCATACGTCTTGCCGATCTGGCTGCCGCTGCCATCCAGCAGAGCATAATAAACCTTGTCCGTCACATTCTTCTTCTGATAGAGAAGAAGAAAACGGTTCTGTCCGATTTTGACCATCTGCGGTGTGCCGACGCCGCCCTGTTCGTCGGTATATTGCGTCATCTTGCGCAGGCTGACGGACTTGCTGCTTTTGGAGACAGACGCTACATAGATATTTTGGGCGGAGGCGTAATCGTTGTCATTTTC
Organism: uncultured Ruminococcus sp.; assembly: GCA_902762395.1. GTDB lineage: Bacteria > Bacillota > Clostridia > Oscillospirales > Acutalibacteraceae > RUG762. The sequence continues at coordinate 6,907 of CACWOA010000043.1, read as the reverse complement.
CGGATCATTGACCATGCTGCCGGCGACCAGATAGGCGCTGTCGGACACCGCCAGACCGTCCACGGTGACGCCTGTCCAGTTATCTCCGATCGCTCCGGAGATGTCAATCACCGTCACATAGCTGTCGGGACCATTCCAGCCGTGGTATGCAAAGTCGGGAATATTGCCCAGCCGCATTGCCACGGAACGGGGATATGCATCACCGTGATCCACCGCAATGTATCGGCTGCCCTCAAACGTGAGGAATTGGTTGAAAGAGTGGCTGGCATAACCCAGCGGGTCGGTCTGGGCAAAGACATAGCAGTCGATCGCGCCGGTCTGCATCTGATAGGTGACAGTGAAGTTGGACTGGTGGTGCTTACCGTCGCCATGATCATACATCTCGTGCGCCGTGCGGATAAACAGAACCCCGTTATACTCCGCAAAGCGCAGGCTGCCGGCGTGAAACGGAATATAGGTGTCGGCATCCCGGAGCGCGGCGGAGGACAACCGCTTCCAGCTTTTGTTGTATTTGGTGACACGGATAACCTCGCGTTCGTCCGATTCATCGTAATTGGTCTGTCCCGTCACCACATAATACGCATCCTTGGCGCTGTAAAAACCGCCGAAAATCGGCAGTTCCACATCCACGCGGCGGCTGCTGAGCAGGTTGTAATTCCGGTCATATGTTTCGACGTGGTAGCGGTTGTCATAATCCGTCCCGGATGCGGGCGCTTCAAACCGCAGGAGATTCCCGTCATCGCAGACCGTCAGATAGGAATACACCGGACTCGACCTCACGGTGTAATTCTGCCGACCGTTGTTGCTGGCATAGCTATAGGCACGGTAATCCTTCAGCGCATCCGCCGATACCTGCATACCCGCCATCAAAAAGAAGAGTGTTACAAACGGCAGCAGCAACCCTTTTTTGTTGATTTTCATTGGTTGACCTCGCTTTCTTACAGACAATTGAAATAATGAAAAATAAGCCGCCGAAGATTTTTGGGCAAAAAACGTCGGCGGCCTGTGTTGTTATATAGGATGTTCTTCCCGGTCAATAAGTTTGATCGGTCAATCGTTTGACGCTATCAATATTTGATCGGCTTATTGGTGAGGTACTTCTTGACCATGAGCGCCACCTTGAAGATGATCGCGTGGTCAAATTCGCGCAAGTCAAGTCCGGTGAGCTTCTTGATCTTTTCGAGACGGTAAACCAGCGTGTTTCTGTGAACGAACAGCTTTCTGGACGTCTCGGAGACATTCAGGTTGTTCTCAAAGAACTTCTGGATGGTAAAGAGCGTTTCCTGATCGAGCGATTCGATGGATCCCTTCTTAAAGACCTCTTTGAGGAACATCTCGCAGAGTGTGTCAGGCAACTGATAGATCAGACGGGCAATGCCGAGATTCTCATAGGAAACGATGGTTTTTTCGGTGTCGAAGATTTTGCCGATCTCCAGCGCCATCTGCGCCTCCTTAAAGGACGCGCCGAGATCCTTGATGCCCGAAACCTGCGTGCCGATACCGACGATGCAGTGGGTGTAAAATTCGCTGGAAAGGGTATCGACGATGGAACGGGCGAGCTGCTCGAGGTTTTTGAGGTCAATGCCCTGGTGGGTTTCCTTGATAATGGCGATTTCACGCTCGTTGATGCTGATGACGAAGTCCTTGTTCTTGTCGGGGAAGAGATTCTGGATGATGTCAAAGGTCGCCACATCAGGCTTGGAGACCGAACGCACCAGCAGACACACGCGGTTGACATCGGTATTGAAATGCAGTTCACGCGCCTTGAGATAGATGTCGCCCGGCAGGATATTGTCAAGAATCAGATTCTTGATGAAGTTGTTGCGGTCAAACTTCTCATCATAGTATTGTTTGATAATCGTGAGAGAGCTTGCCAGAATTCCCGCATACTTGGCGGCCGGTTCATCGGAGCCTTCCACGAAGACGGCGGTTTCCGCCGTCGGCTGGCTGCCAAAGGGACGGTAGGTATAGCCGGAAAATACAAAAGCTTCACCTGTGGCGATCTGCTCCACGGGGACATCGGTATTCGCCTCACCGACACGACCAAGGTCACTGCACGCGAGCACAGTACCGGTGGAATCCACCACACCGATGGTTCTGTCGATGGAATCTCTCATCTGATGTACAACTGTCTGATATAATCTGTTAGGCATAGAAAACTCCTCGCTTTCTGTGAGAAATGCGTAATTTTGTACTACATATACATTTTACACAAAACGACAGAATAATTCAAGTCTTTTATTTCATATTTTTTTATTTTCGGCGTTTTTTTCAACGTCAGCAAGTAAAATAGTGCAAAACGCGAGACAAATCCTGTTTTGCAATAAAAAACAAAAGCCGGCGCACTGTTTCTCTGTGGGAAACAATGCGCCGACTTGAAAATTCAATGGAAAACTACACAGCGATCCGCCGCATCATCAGTTGACAATGGTGAGTTCGGTCTCCTTGTCGAAGATATGGATCTTGCTGTTGACGAGAGCCACCTTGACATGATCGCCGGCCTTGGTCTTGGAGGTCGGAGCAACACGGGCGGTGACGCTGGAGCCGAGGGCGTTGAGGTACAGGAAGGTTTCGTTACCCATCAATTCGGTAACTTCCACATCTGCCTCGATGCAGCTGTCAACATATCTCTCGATATATTCAGGCTCATCGTGTACATGCTCCGGACGGACGCCGAGAACGACTTCCTTGCCGAGGTACTCGTCGAGCTGACCCTTGCTGTTCTTGGAGATCGGGAGCTTGATGGCATAGTTGCCGAACAGCGCGTAAACATGGTCGCCTCTCTTCTCGAGCTTGACGTCGATGAAGTTCATTTGCGGAGAGCCGATGAAGCCGGCAACGAACATATTGCAGGGCTTGTCATACAGGAACTGAGGCGTATTGACCTGCTGGATGATACCGTCCTTCATAACGACGATCTTGTCGCCCAGCGTCATAGCTTCTGTCTGGTCATGGGTAACATAGATGAAGGTTGTACCCAGTCTGATATGCAGCTTGGAAATCTCTGTACGCATCTGGGCACGGAGCTTTGCGTCGAGGTTGGACAGAGGCTCGTCGAGAAGGAAGACCTTCGGCTCACGGACGATAGCACGACCCATGGCGACACGCTGACGCTGACCGCCGGAGAGAGCCTTCGGCTTTCTTTCGAGCAGGTGGCTGATGTCGAGAATCTGGGCAGCCTCTTCCACGCGGCGGTTGATCTCCGCCTTGGGGTACTTTCTGAGCTTCAGACCGAATGCCATGTTCTCGCGAACGGACATATGCGGATACAGAGCGTAGTTCTGGAACACCATGGCGATGTCTCTGTCTTTCGGGGGAACGTCGTTGACAAGGGTGTCGCCGATGTAGAGTTCGCCTTCGCTGATGTCTTCCAGACCCGCGATCATACGCAGCGTCGTAGACTTACCGCATCCGGAAGGACCGACGAAGATGATGAATTCCTTATCTTCGATTTCCAGGCAGAAATCCTTAACGGCAACGACATTGCCGGAGTATTTCTTGTAAATGTGTCTCAATGATAAGCTGGCCATTTGAAATTACCTCCAAATTTTTGTTTGTGTATTAATATGATTTGCCCGCAAGAAATACAAAGCACAACCAATATTAACTTAGTGTCATTGTAACAAATTTATTCGTGCAATTCAATTAGCTAAATCCACAATCATTTTTTTGTTATTTGGCTAACTCTGCCGAATTTATTGCTCTTAATGACAAATTATTTTGCTTGTTTCTGACCTTTTCAAAAAAGGGGAACAAACGCGGCAGGAATTTGCGATATCCGCAAAAACCACCCTAAGGAAGCGACGGCGTTTCGAGAAGCGGCAGGTCTTTTTCTTCCTCGCGAAGTTCCCTTGCCTGCCCGCGGGCGAGCGTGCTGTCGAGCAGGAGACTGCCCACGGCCGTTCTCTCCAACTGCGCAACCGACCGTCCTACTGACTGCGCCATGCGCTTGATCTGATGATACTTTCCCTCCCGGATTCTGATCTGATAGATAAAATGTTCACCGTCCAACACCGCGACCTGTGCGGGCAGACATTGCTCACCTCCGTCGATCACAGCGCCGTCGCTGAGCACACGGATGTCCTCCTCGGACAAAGGCGCGTCGAGCGTGACGCGGTAGGTCTTGTAGACCTTTTTGCCGGGGGATGTGACCGCGTGCGCAAAGGCGCCGTCATCTGTGATGACCAGCAGCCCGGTGGTGTCCTTGTCAAGACGACCGACGGGAAACAGCCCTTTGCGGCGAAGATCGGGAGGCAGAATGTCAATCACCGTTTCTACATGGGAATCATTGGAAGCGGAAACAACTCCTTGGGGCTTATTCATCATAATATAGAGATGCTTTTTGTAACAGACCGACGCGCCGCTCACGGCGATGTCATGCTCAGAGGGTTCAAGCTTGCGGTCGATGTATTTGCACGGGACACCATCCACAGTGACCCTGCCTGCCCATATCATCTTGCGCACCTCACTGCGAGTGCCAATCCCCTGAGACGCCAGAATTTTATCAAGCCTTTCCACAAATTATCACCTCAACGATGCATTGCCGTGATAATCCGGCAGCGGCATGACAGACAACTCTAAATTACGCATTTATTTTATATCATTCGGAAAAAAATTGCAAGGAATTGCCCCTCATGATATTTTACAATTTTTTCTACCCAAATTTGGGGAATATTTCGACGCGGTCGAATGATGCGGGTAAAACCACCGTTTTTTCCGTCATATTTCCTATGGTTTTACAAGGCTTTAAAGCCTGTTTTTGTCGCATATGGCACAATTGACAAAAAGGTTGAAAAATAATCTACAGTCGATGCGGTCGTGTCATCCTGCGCTTTTTCTTTCACACCGAAACCCGCCGGACAGCAAAAAGCGCCGGAATCCTCCAAAAGATTCCGGCGCGCGCCAACGCGACTGCGTTTGTATTTATTCGGAATTCCGCATTCCGAATGGAATTACTGTTCCATCTGACTGCCGAGGAAACCGGCCGCCACTTCCGCGAGCTTGAGCTGCATATCCTGCGGCAATTGTCCTTCCTCGCTTTCGAGCATCACCACCGAGCCGTTGAGATCACCCGCCGAGATAATGGGAAAAACGCCCGCCGCGCACAGCGGCGCGCCTTCGGCGGGGGCAATGCGCTTCTCGTCGTCCTGACGGCGGATATACGGCATTCGCGCGTCCACACATTCCTCGAGTTCGGGGGTAATGCGCCTGTCGAGATAATCGCGGCGGGACACGCCCGAAGCCGCGACGATGTGATCGCGGTCGCAGATCAGCACGGGAAAGCCCGTATTGCGTGCCAGAATCTCCGCGTACTGCGCGGAGCAGGGCGCAAGCTCTCCGATGGGCGAATATTTTTTGAAAATCACCTCGCCCCCCGCGTCGGTGTAGATTTCCAGCGACTCCCCTTCGCGGATGCGCATGGTGCGGCGTATCTCCTTGGGAATCACGACGCGGCCGAGGTCATCAATTCTTCTGACGATTCCTGTTGCTTTCATAGTATATATTAACTCCTTTGCGGTTTCGTTTTTTGGGTGCAATGCTATTGTTTGCCGCACAAGGTTTTTTATACATGCCCGCGACCCCGACACAGCGAGGAAAATATTTGTATTTTGCCTTTTTTGCCTTTTTATATTCTGCCCTCTGCTGTCCCACCGCCGTAAAGAATTGCCGCGTGAAAATCCGCTTCTGTTTTTCCGTATTTTTTTCAAAATGTACATTTTTGTAAAGCACGCTGACATATATTTAAAAATCATATTTTTTTACATCATCTATTGACAAATTACAATAAATATGGTAATATTTCAATGTATTCTTTTGCTATGCGCATTCTAAGGGTTTGCTTTGCAAAAGTGTACGTTTTTGGAATCATATTTTATTGAAAGGATTGATGAATTCCATGAAGTGCAAGAAATTGTTGGCGCTTGCGCTGACGGCGGCATTGTTTGTCTCCGCATGTACCCAGGTATTTGCGGCGGCGAATGTGTCGGCAACCGACGCGGCAGCGGCCGCGCCTCAGACGAAGGTCAGCCAGCCCGCCCAGTCCGAAACGGACGAAGCGGCGCAGGAAGTCGTGGTGACCGAGGATGAAACCGTCACCGTGCAGGAAGAACAGGTGCAGGCGAACGAGGGCGCTACCAGCGGCACCTGCGGCGACAGCCTCAACTGGAGCTATAATACATCTACAGGCGTGCTGACCATCAGCGGCAGCGGCGCTATGACCAGTTACCCGTGGAGCGGGTATAGATCGACGATTTCTCAGATTAAATTCTCGGGGAATATTACGTCAATCTATCACTATGCGTTTAGTGACTGCAACAATGTAGAAAGTATCACCATTCCGGCTTCGGTGACAAGCATAGGCAGAAGTGCATTTAAAAACTGTAAGAATTTGGAAAAAGTAACTTTTGCGGCTAATTCCAATCTGACTACCCTTGGTGACGATGATTACAGCGATGGCGTATTTCAAGGCTGTACCAATCTTACCAGCATCGTTCTTCCGAATAAGCTTACCGCCATTCGCGGCGATACGTTTGAGGGATGCTCCAATCTGACAAGCGTAACCATTGGTAGCAGTGTCACTTCCATCGGAAGATACGCTTTTTGCAATTGTATCAATCTGCCACAGATCAAAATTCCCTCTAACGTCGAATGGATCGGATATAACGCGTTTTACAACTGTCCCAAGCTTGCAAAAGTGGAACTCAACCAGGGATTACTCGAAATCGGCAACAATGCCTTCAGAAAAACCGCTTTGACAAATGTCACGATTCCGGCTTCCGTTACAACCATATACTACTCTGCGTTCAAGGAATTAACCACACTGAAAACCGTCACTTTTGCGGCCAACTCCAATCTCACGACGCTCGGTGATGATGATTACTACGGTGTGTTTGAAGACTGCTCCAAT